>WRNQ01000086.1 GCA_009776565.1 Synergistaceae bacterium
AGAGCCGGATGTTATCCTTTGCGCGGCGCCAAGCCATTGCGTCATGAATGATGTCGAAAAGTATTTGAAACTGGGGATATCGACAGTCGATTGTTTTGACAATCACAAAGAAATAAATAAGTATCGCGAGCATTTGCAACTGCTTGCCGAATCAAATAAAGCCGTTTCAATCCTTGGGTTTGGTTGGGATCCGGGATTTGATTCAATAATCCGCGCGTTAGCCGGGACGGTAGTATCGGGAGGCGAAACGATAACGACATTTGGCCCGGGCCGGAGCATGGGACATACCACAGTTGTAAAGTCCTGTCACCCGGATATCGTAAATGCCGTATCGATAACTTTGCCCGGCGCCGAACCGGGACTTCAAAAGCGCGAAGTGTATATTGAACTGAATGACGCGCTGAAGAGCAAGAGCGTGCAGGATAAAATAACCGGCGATATTTTAAGTCACCCGTATTTCAATCAGGACGATTCGCGCGTCTTTTACGTGGAATCGATAGCGGGGCATGACACGCGCAATCATGGCGGCATTATTACGCGGAAAAGCGTTTCTGCCGGTATTGAATTGAAACTGCGCGGCGACAATTCGATTATGACGGCGACCGCAATGTATAACGCGGCTCGCGCGGCGTATCGCATGAAGGGAAGAGGCAATTTTGGGTGTGTTACAGCAGTTCAGATTGCACCCTTAGACTTAGTAAAAGGTTTAACCATAATGGATCGTTTGACAGCTATCAAATATTAATACCAATTATTTGTTATATGCCTGAAAGGCGTTGATTGAATGAAACTCAGTGAGTTAATCCGTTACCTTGAAGAATCTGGTGTAAATCCATGTATACACTCAAGGCGCCATGACGAGGCTGAAGTTATAGATGTTTTCTCAGATAGCCGTAAAGTGTCAGTAGGTTCAATTTTTTGTTGTATCCGGGGCGAAAAAAGCGACGGGCATGATTACGCTTTATCTGCGCAATCCGCAGGGGCGGTTGTTGTTTTAGCTGAAAGATATATGCCCGGGTGTGATATCACTCAGATTGTCGTGAATTCCACCCGCGAATGGATGGGGAAAGTTGCCGCAAAGGTTTATGGGGAACCCGCAAAAAAGCTAAAAATGTATGCAGTGACAGGAACAAACGGCAAAACAACCACTACATGGGTGATACGAAGCTTNCTTGAATCAATAGGGCTAAAGTGCGGTCTCGTAGGTACTGTTTTACAGAATGATGGGTTGGCCGATTACGAAGCGGAGCGTACGACGCCTGAAAGCTGCGATTTACAGAGATTGCTTTCAAATATGGTTCGTAACGGTTGCAAAGCGTGCGTGATGGAAACCTCTTCAATCGGGCTTGATATGGGCAGACTGGAAGGCTGCGGGTTTGACGTCATGGTATTTAATAACCTCAATCCGGAACACCTTGATTATCATGTAACTATGGAAGAATATTTCATCGCCAAATGCCTTCTTTTCGATAAGTATTCTAAAACTGACGGCGTAATAGTTGTGAATGCCGATGATAATTACGGCAAAAGGGTAATGGAAAAGTATAGTAATTTATTTAAAGTTCGTACTTTTGCCATGGACGCGCCGGACGCTGATTTTTCCGCTCATGAATTGAAGCTTGGAATTGATGGCTCTCAATTTAAATTATTTATCTCCGGGAAATTTATTGATGATTTTAACACCCCGCTCGTTGCGGCTTTTAACGTAAGAAATACTCTTGGCGCTTTATCTGCCGTGTACAATGACGGCATCAATATTAAACTGTTGATAAAGGGTGTTGCTGATACGCCGCAGGTACCGGGCAGGCTTGAGGCGCATTTCATTCCAATTGGAGATAATGCGCGCGCCGCTTGCTGTATCATAGATTTTGCCCATACTCCCGAGGCTTTGAAAAATGTGCTGATGGCCGTAAGAGATTTTTGTACCTCAAGACTTATTTCAGTTTTTGGGCACGGCGGCGAGCGATATCAGGGCAGCCGCCCGGCGCTCGGCAGGGTTGCGGCCTCCATAGCCGATAAACTAATAATAACCATGGATAATCCAAGAAGCGAGTCTCCGCAAGATATAGCAAATATGATTGCAGCCGGCGCCAGGGACTCAAATCCTCGTGTGGATATGGAAATTATAATAGACCGGAAGAAAGCTATTAAAACCGCTTTAGATGAAGTCAGGGAAGGCGATGTAGTAGTTATTTCCGGGAAAGGCCCCGAAAAGTATTTGATAATCGGGAACAAATATTTGCAATACAGCGATACCGGGGAAGTGCTATTATGGCTGAAATACAGGAATTTTCCCGCGCCGGCTAAACTTATACTTGACAGTAGAGAAGTAAAGGCGGCGGCGGCTGTGTCCGGGTGCGGATTCGTTGCGCTCGCCGGGAAAAATACGGACGGGCATTTATTTATTGAGCAAGCAATTAAAGACGGCGCCAAATTCATCGTTGGGAAAAGAGATGGGAAACCGGAGAATTTTCCGGGCAATATACCTTATATCGTATTGGATGACACCGAAAGAGACCTTGCATATATCGCTAAACAGTATATTGATGTAGCATTCCATAATAATCTTAAGGAAATAATTGCTATAACCGGCAGCGTGGGGAAGACGACTACGCGCGAAGCCGTAAGAATGGTTCTTGAAAGAAAATATCGTGTGCATGCCGCAATGAGGAGTTACAATACTCTTATTGGTTGCGCTGTATCTATACTTTCCATGCCTGCTGATACGGAAGTTTTGGTTTTGGAGTTTGGGGCTAATAAACCGGGTGAAATTCTTGAACTAACAGAATTTTTTGGCCCGACTATTTCTGTTATAACGGAAGTGGCGCCCGTGCACCTTGAAGGATTTAAAACTATTGACGGGGTCCTGTGCGGAAAGATGGAGATAACGAACTCCGGGAATTTAAAAACTTTCATTTACAATGAGGATAATGAACTTTTGCGTTCATCGGCGGAGAAAATACGCGATAAATGCAGCGTCCTTTCTGTTGGAAGAGAGCAAACGGCGGACTACAGGATAAAGGACGTATCCGGGGAGAGTTCATTACCAATCAAATGGGAGCTTATACGCAATGGGCGCCCTAAAACCATGACAGCCTCATTTTGGGGCAGGACCCCAATTCTTGCTTTATCAATAGCGGCGGCAATTGGGTATGAATTAGGGGTTGACGAGGATATAATATGCGGAGCGATTTCAGAATTTAAACCGCTTCTCGGCAGAGGGCGGGCAATTTACGGCCAAACAGGAAAAATCCTCATTGATGATGCGTATAATGCAAATCCTGCTTCCATGCTGGCTTCCGTTTCTTCATTATTGGACTTTGAAGTTAAAGGGAATAAATGGGCTGTGCTTGGAGATATGCGGGAACTCGGAGAAGAGGGGATGAAATTTCATAAGGATATTTCAAAGTTATTTACCGGCGTCGGGAAGGTAATACTCATAGGGGAAATATGGAAAGAAGCCGCTTTGGAGGCGCCGCCGCCAAATTGTGTTTATTTAAATGATTGGCAGGAGGCATATAAGCTTATTTCTGAAAACAGTAACTGGAGCGCCTTGCTTATAAAAGGCTCGAACAGTCACAAACTTCAGGAACTTGTCGCGGAGGTTGAGAAGATAATATGAAAACTATTTATATGGGACTGATTGTTTTATTTATGGAGATAGTGTTGCAGGGGTTTTGGATAAAACTCCAGTATGCGGGATTTGTTAAGGCATTTCAAAAACAAAAGAGTTACGGCCCGACGGTTGTTGAAAGAAAAGCTGCCACACCTTCAATGGGCGGGGTTGTTTTTATTTTTATGTCCATTGTATTATGTTTCCTGGGGAACGTTGATTATAAGGTTTGGCTTTTCGCGTTAACTTGCGGAGTTATTGGCTTTATTGATGATGGAATAAAGTCCTTTCAACATTCAAGCGAAGGGTTTTCGAGCTTGAGAAAACTTATATTACAGGTAATATTTACTTCAGCATATGCGATATTAGTAACTATGAATTGTGAAATATATTTATGGGGCGACATTCCGTCTCCGGGTTGGGTTTCAATCCCATTGATAATCTTTTTTTCAGTTGGTCTGCAAAACGCGGTAAATGTAACCGATGGATTGGATGGACTTGCTGCGGGGACTGTAGCGTTGTCGCTTATTGCACTGGTTATTTCTGTGGGTAAACTGAATTATGACGTTGCAATTGCTTTAGGGATGGTTATTGGTTTCATGTGGCATAATTCTTATCCCGCAAAAGTTTTCATGGGGGACGTAGGGTCCCATTTTCTGGCAGGATTGCTTTTTGCACTTATACTATTCAACGGCTCAATTTTATTGGTTTTGCCTTTATCATTCATATTCGGAATTGAAATAATAACGGTGGCTATTCAAATATTTTCTATTAGAATATTTGATCGCAAAATATTCAGGATGGCGCCTTTGCATCATCATTTTCAACGTTTGGACAGAGAAGTCAGTTATATCATGCCTAGTGTTGACTGGGAGGAAACCATTATCGTAAACAGGTTTTATATTCTGCATATTTGCGGAATGGCTTTATTGTACGTAATTTTATGGAGGATTATATAACATGAAAATTTCAGTGATTGGCGGAGGCGTAAGTGGGTTTTCCCTGGCTTTACTTGCTAAAAAGTCAGGCAATGATGTGCTGGTCTCGGACGAAAAAAAGCTTCCGGATGATGTGTACGAAAATTTAACGAAGAATGGAATAGCTTATGAAATAGGTCATGACTTGGCATTTCAGGCTGATATGCTTCTGCTGAGTTCCGGGATTCCGCCTGCGGCGCCCGTCGTTTTAAAAGCTCAAAGTCAAAGCATACCTGTTGTCGGAGAGTTTGAATTTGTGCTTCCACATCTTGATGGCGCCATAATAGGAATAACGGGCACGAATGGGAAAAGCACGGTAACTTCAATGATAGGTTATTTGCTCGGCGAATTTTACTCTAAAGTAGCGGTTGGCGGAAACCTTGGGATGGCAATGGCTGATTACGCTTACGAAAAATATAGTTACATAGTACTGGAATTAAGCAGCGCGCAGCTTCACTATCTGAAGCAACAAAAGAACAGGAACTTTAAGATAGCTGTAATTACAAACCTTGCGCCTGACCATATAGATTGGCATGGCAGCTATGAGAAATATATAGAGGCAAAAGCAAATATTATTTCGCTGCTGGCTGATGATGGGTGGGCATTCATNAGAGAGGAAGACAGACGGAAAATCAATAATTTGTGCAGCGATAAAATTACTGCTTTAAGCTGGAATTCTGCGGATTCGTCACTCAACAACACGCCACGGATATTTATGGGTACGGACAGAGCAATCCTGCATGAAGGCGACCTCGAACATGAACTTTTCAAATATACGGATTCTCCTCTTATTGGTAATCATAATCACGAGAATGCGGCGTTCAGTATGGCAGTGCTGAGAAAAGTAAGTGGCGTGGACTACGATTTGAAAAGGGCTGTAAAAAGATTATCGTCTTTTAAAGGATTGCCTCATCGTTGTGAATTCGTGGCTGAGGTCAACGGAGTAAAGTATATAAATGATTCAAAAGGTACTAACGTTGCAGCGACCATTACCGCTTTAAATTCAATAAACGGGGATAAGATAATTATTTTGGGCGGAAAAGGCAAAGGGGAGGATTATACTCAGCTTGCAGAGTGCGTTAAAAGGCGTGCAAAACATGCGATAGTTCTTGGCAGTGAAAAAGAAAAAATTCTGAGATCGCTTTTTGAAGCTGGTGTGAGTGATGTTACTTCAGTCGGCAATATTCCGGAAGCTGTTATGGCAGCGGGCAAAATTGCAACTCAGGGGGACGTTGTGTTGTTATCGCCTGCATGTACAAGTTGGGATCAGTATAATTGTTTTGAGGAGCGGGGGGAACACTTTCGTGCTACAGTTCTTAATTTAACGAAAGAGCTTCAGGCATGACAGATATAGATAATGTAGCTGTATTCAGGTATAGGAAAGCGTTATGGTTTTGGCCCCTTGTACTGAGTTGTTTTGGAATATTGACAATAGCCTCAATAACGTCAAAAGGCGGGTTTGACGGGCAGATAAATTTATATAGTACAAGCGGCAGACAGTTGTTTTCTTTAGTTTTAGGGTTTGCGTCCATGCTTATGGTTTCTATGGTCCCGTTGCGTTTTTGGCGTAAATACAGTTCTGTTTTCTGGATAATAGCAATATTATTGACAGTTGCTACAATTATGCCGGGATTAGGAACTAAAGGCGGCGGAGCAAGAAGATGGCTTTCCATAGGAAATTTTATGCTCCAGCCGTTAGAAGTGCTTTCTTTATTTGTAGCCATACATCTGTCAAAATGTCTTTCCGATTCGGAAGGAGCGCCGTTTGAAGTTTACTTAAGAATCACTGTCATTATTATTGTAGCTTCCGTATGGGCTCTTTTGTTGCAGCCAAACTTTGGAGGTATGGTACTGATAGTGCTTTTATGTATGTCGATACATGTTGAAAACAGAGGCTGGAAATATCCGCTGTTTTCAATTCCGGTATTTTTAGCGATAGCATATCCAATGATAACACTATTTGGATATCGTATGCGGCGCATTTCAGCATTTCTTGATCCCTGGTCAGATCCGTTAAATAGTGGTTTTCAAGTAATACAAGGGCTTATAGCTTTTGCCAACGGCGGAATAGGGGGGGTTGGGATAGGAAAAGGTTTGCAAAAATTNAATTATTTACCTGCGGCTCATACCGATTATATATTCCCTGCAATCGGGGAAGAGTTTGGAATTATTGGAACGCTTAGTATTTTGGCGATTTTTTGTTTTTGGTTTATGATAATATGGGGACTTTACAGGAAACAGCAAGATGTTTTTTTGTCCGCCTTAACATGGGGCCTTGCCGCGTCAATAGCTTTGCCTCTTTTTATAAATCTGGGAGGAGTATTAAACCTGGCGCCGCTTACAGGAATTCCTCTGCCGTTTATAAGCTATGGCGGCAGCTCTTTATTGTTTACATGGGTAAAGGTTGGAGTGTTGGTTCG
>WRNQ01000087.1 GCA_009776565.1 Synergistaceae bacterium
CTCGGTTTCGTCTTGAGCATCATACCAAAGCGTGACTTTATAAGCGCTTTCATTGATACGGCTGGTTTCTTTGCGGCAGTCGGAAAAATGTAGCATTACCCGTTCAAGTGCATTACGCTGATCGGCTAGAACAAAGGATATAGATTTTTCATGGAATCTGGGAGAATAAATTTCTTTGTCATCATAGGGTTCCAATAATTCACATTCATTTATGCGGGACAGATTGATATATACTGCAAATCTTCCCCCGGACGTTAGTAAACGGAATTTATCATCCTTAGCTGAATATTCCAGTTTGAACGGTATAAATCGTCCGTGAACATGTTTGCCTTTGCGGTTCGTATATTTGATATGTATCCTGCGTCGTTCTTTCAGGGCGGATAGTATGGTCCTGAAATGCAAAATGTAATTCTCATCAGAATAATTATCACCGTCCGAATACTTATCAAAGCACACAAAATCATCATATGTGAACAGCGGTTCAACATTTTTTAGCTCTGTATCATCGACAATAAACAAGGCTATTCTCGGGTCAGTTAGTACCCCTTTCATCCATCGTTTTTGTAACAGGGTAAGCGGCATATGCGGCGAATGCTTTATTGGGGTACGCAATTTCTGATTCATTATTAGCCATTCTTCATTTTTTATGGATGGCAATATCGAAAGCATGCTTTCGGAAAATGCTTTATTCTTTATTATTTCCAAAATGCGCTTTTCAGTAATGTCTTCCGATATTGCGGCGTCGATAATAGCGGCCACGGCGTTAAAGTATGCGCTGTATACTTCGCTAAACAACATCGCCGTCACCTCCGTACATTTCGTTCATCAAAGCATAGTCAGACCAAAACCGTTCTTCAACAATTTTGTTGGAGCAAGTAAGGCTTTCCACACGTCCGACAAAAGTTCGTAACCAAGGCATCAGTTCCTGCGCGTCATAAACATCGGCAGTAAAGAGCCATGAGGTCTCACTTAGTTGCGTTATAGCGCCGTAGCGCCTTTCGCGCTCCAACCGATGGACGATGTGAATATCATTCGGCGTAATACGCAGGCGCATTTCGATATGCTCCAACTGGCCGTTGCCAGTCGCCACGCCCCAAATATACGATGTATCGTCACGGAGATATTCTGCATATCTATTAAAGTCCGGTTGAACATCTAAGGCTTTTACTCTTTGAATACTATCCAACCGATGAAATTGCATTTTGTCTGTTCGCATATTGAANCCCGCCAGATACTGCCTTCCGCCCTGCGTACTTATGAATATTTTAATTGGAAGAGTAACGGCGCGTTTTTGATGATTCCNNCGCTTGTCAAATAATTCAANTTCCACTTTTCGATGCTCATGCATAGCAGATAACAAATCCAGCACAATACCGCTATCCAACGCAAACAGCAAATAATGATGTTTGAAAGAAAAAGAATTTTGAGAATTATTATACTTGTCCAGCAAAAAACTCCCAACAACGCCCAACGGATTTTCTTCAGAAAAAAAAGACACCGCATCTTGCCACACTTCAAGGTCTGTTTGATCGTATGACAACCGGTACATAAGTTGCTTACCTTGTTTTTCGGCAATGACAAGACCTAATTCCACATATTCTTTCAACTTTTTCCGCAGAGTAGATTCATCTATTGGTTCAGCCTTTGAAAACACTGACAAATAATCTCTGTCAATAATCTCTAATATCTCTGTAATTGATTTTGACTGCGCTGGCGATAAAATGTCAAGCAGCAAAAAATGAAGGCTAATGTCATTTTTAGTAAAACTGGCTGCTTTCCACGCCTTGTATAGCGGATTACGCGGCACATGCCTACTGTCTACCGAAATAAACACATTTTTACCCGTTATATCCTGCCGGAACGCCATATACTCAGAAAGCCAGCTTTCAATACGCCTACGCTCATTATCATAACTGCGGGCACTCTTTAATTCATATTCATCGCGGCTCTTGAAACCATAAACAAAGAATTCCCGCATATAATCTCGAATGCGAGAAAAGTTCTTGATGAGTTCACTGTACGGCATATGCCTTCACCTCGAATCTCAGCGCCAATAGTAACAATTCATTTAATTCATCCCAGCTTGCGTTATGTTCCTGTAATATTCGCTCGTGCAGGGATGTGTAGTTCACTTATACCGATAATGTGTCCCGCATTGAATAATTTCAACTCTATTGTCTTTAATGCGGTAAACGATGCGGTTGCATTCATCTATACGTCTGCTCCAATATCCTCGTAAATTCCCGGCCAGCTGCTCCGGTTTGCCAATTCCGTCATAACCATTTCTGTCAATGTCTTTAAGAAGGTCATTGATACGTTTCAGAATCCTTTTGTCTTGTGACTGCCAAAACATATAGTCTTCCCATGCATCGTCGTCCCATGACTTAATCATCTTTCACCTCAATTAATTCATGGACAGTCCCACCTGTTTCTTCCATTCGCGCTGCTGACTTTAGCAACCGTTCTTGATTTGCTTCGCTATAAAACGGATCTAATTGCAGAGCAAAAGGTATGCCTTGCTGCCGTATGGATTGCCTTAGAAACATATTCACAGCAGTTGTCATATCAAGTCCAAATTGCGAAAAAAGCTCTTGTGCTTTTCTTTTTACATCGGTGTCCATTCGGATATTCATACTTGTATTTGGCATAATAACACCTCATTCAATTGCTAATATCGGTATTATACCGAGTAATGTGCCTGTTGTCAACACAACAGGCACACCTTATATATTTACGCCCTATATATTTATACCTTCTGCATAAGCTACTATTTACTGGGTAGTTAGTGACAATTCATGCGTGGTAATGCGCAGTAAACTGGAGTACTCCCCCTGTCGGCTACGCCGACATCCCCCTCTGTGAGGGAGACAACGTAAAATCCAAAGCCTATCGCTTGGAGGAGAGACTACAGCAAATCCAAAGCCTCCCTCTTGGAGGGAGCGTCGCGAAGCGACGGAGGGAGTCCACCGCGATTGCTTTAGCGCTTTAAAGCGGAATTGTGCCAAAATGGCATAATTTAAAATTCATCACGGAGACCGCTAGCATGAATACTTGCGCCGGATTGTTGCGTATAGCCCGATCTAAGGCCGTTTCACAATCTGCCAGAGCCGCCGCTCCGAGGTCATACTGGTCATTCGCGCCGTCATTCGCGTTACCCATTGTTTTCACATCCCTTCATTGTTCTAGGTGCTCCGCTTGCCTTCGTTTCTCAGCTTTCTTGTCAAACCAATCATTAAAACGGACAATCAGGATCGTCTATGTATGGTAATGGCCGATCTTCCTGATTTATCTCGCTCTGCCGCTTTTGTACCGCGTCTATGAGTGTTTCAATGAGGGCGGCTACTTCTGTGGGCTCACCATCTAGCGTTATGTGCATCGTCAACACCTCCTCCCTTTGTCCGCTCAACAGCGCGTCGTCTGCGCTGTTGGTTTTTAGCCATTGTTTATGGCACAGTTTGTGCATACTTCACCATTATTCCCTGTTCTATCTCTATTTGGTGATACTGCGTGTAAAAAGATTTCTACGAACAATTGCTCGGAAAGTCCTAATACACGTGTTATCTCAGAAACCTCGTCAGTATCAGGCTTTTGCCTACCTGTCATTATATGCGGCACTTTGTTTCTATGCCACCCTATTGCCTCTGCAAATGCATCTTGCGTACCATATTTAGCGATAATTTCGCCCTTTAATCGTTGTCTGTTCAATGCCTCACCTCCATATATCACCAGTTGGTGACANAACAATATCACAGCATGGTGACCGTGTCAAGCATTTTTTTAAATTTTTATTGCATTTGGTGAAATGCTGATTTATACTATCATTAAACCGCAAGGAGGTGGTTAAGTGGAGCGTATAAGTAGTTTTGCCGAGCGTCTAAAGCAATACCGCGAACAAAGTGAATTAACGCTATCCGAGCTTGAGGTAAAAACGGGTGTACCTGCTCAAACCCTTAACAGATATGAACTAGCTCAGAGAGCGCCTAAGATTGATGTAGCAATTAATATTGCTGCAGCTCTCAGTATCAATCCATTATGGCTCCAAGGGTATGACACCACAATACGTCCAATTACTTTGGAATTGACGCCCTCATATCTCATGGGGCGGGATGATTCAAGCAACTCGTCCATCCCCGCCATGGACAGCATAACCGGCATTGAAACGCAAAAAATCCCCCTGTTGGGGGAGGTAGCGGCCGGTGTGCCAATTTACGCCGATCAAAATTTTGAGTGTTATGTGGAGCTTGGCACTCAAGTTAAAGCCGACTTCGCCCTGCGCGTCAAGGGCGACAGCATGGTCAACGCAAGGATCATGGACGGCGATATAGTATTTATACGCAAGCAGCCGGTCGTAGGCAATGGGGAGATCGCCGCCGTGCTAATCGACGACGAAGCTACGCTAAAAAGGTTTTACCGCGAAGGCGACATAGTGACCCTGTTTGCCGAGAACACGGCGTACCCGCCAAGGATAATCAACTTGAACGAGGCAGCGGATATACGGATATTAGGTAAAGCCATAGCGTTTCAGAGCGATGTTAGGTAAAACGCCCTGAAGCTTTGTTTTGAGGTTGATTATTGCTTATATCGCTACGGTGGATTACGAAATAGATTGACACACGCAAATCAAATGTTAAAATGTTGACGCCACAATGTTTGTGGAATACATAATAAGGGGTGTTAATATGAAAAAGCGTAAATTTACTTGGGAAATTATTGTTGCTGGCATTGCGTGTGCCTTTTTACTAATGGCGACGGCATCTTGCAACTCCGAAACAGCCAGAGATGTAACAAGGCAACCCGATCCTGCAACGGACACAAGCGACTTTAGTGAGACTGTAGATAGCACGGCAGATAACGGCACTACCGCGCCAGAGATAAGCATCCCGCTTGATGAAGAACCAGATGAAAGCAATGAGAATATAGATGATATAGATGAAGGCGACCCAGAACTCGTGCAAAGTTACAAGCAAGCATTTGAAGATGCGATTGAAAGCCTCCGTTCTCAAATTGATGATGTTAATGCCGAGCTTAAGGTATCATTTGTGGAGATGGTCAAAGAGGGGAACGCCCCGCAAGATAAGATAATTGAATTAATGAACGAGATTATTGCTGCCGAAAATTTCGCCACTAATGCGATAAATGGATTAGAAGAAAAATACAACACAGCCGTAAATGCCTACGATAATGGTGAAATGAGCTACAAAGAGTTTTATGGCACTATACTTTTGCTAGCCGATGACATGAGTAATCTATTTAGTGAGGGGAACTTAACAGAGGAAACGCCGCAACTAACGCCAAGCGTGGACGTTGAAACACTAAGTCAAAAGAATGCTGTGCAAAAAGCAAAAGATTATATAGAATATTCGGCATTTTCTTATGATGGGTTAGTTGCTCAATTGGAATACTCGAAGTTTTCTGAGGAAGACGCAATTTATGGCGCGGACAACTGTGGTGCGGACTGGTTTGAACAGGCAGCTAAAAAAGCCAAATCATATATGGAATATTCATCATTCTCGCGTGAAGGCCTTATAGATCAATTGATTTATTCAAAGTTTACACGCGAACAAGCAGAATACGGAGCGGACTCAGTAGGGTTCTAGCCACGTCCAGCAAACAAAACATACGCCGCGATGTTTGTGGAATACATATGGAGATCGGGCTAATGGATTTAGTTACAGTCATTATTATTGCAGCCATCATTGTTTCCTTGGTTGCCATACTAATAAGGAATGGCGTTTTAGTTTTACGGATTAAGAAACGCAGCAAGCTGTATAAAGAACTAACCCTTCTAAATGCAAACTACAAAAGCATTTTTCTGGAAGTGGGAAAAACCAGCTACAGCATTGATTACCCATGCAAATCCCTGCAAACATACAGGAACCGGAACAACATTGATTCCATCATGAGCTATTTAGTAGGCTATATGAAAGAGCAATCTTCAACTTGGAATGCGCTTTACGAAAAGATTTTCCATAACATACGATATGAGGAATTATACCAAAGGGAATACCATAAACTAGCTGACCAGCATTCGGGGACGAGCTTCTGGACGGTCAAAGGAAAATCATGGCTATCTGAAAAGCGCTATAAAAAGTATGAGGGAAAGATTTGCACAAAAACATTGATAAAGCCTATTACGGAAATAAAGATTAATTGTACGATTAATTATACTTCCCCAAAAGCGCAAAGCAGCTATTCGACAACATGGGCAACGGATTTACTCAGCGTCGCCGCCCGGATACGCCAGCAAAGCGAGGCGGAGCAAAGCATCGGATATCAACGCGCTTTAATGACATCATCAAAAAGATATGACATTTTGCGCAGGGATGGCTTTAGGTGCAAGGTATGTGGGAGAAGCGCAGCAGAAGGCGCTAAACTTGAGGTAGACCATATATTGCCCGTATCTAAAGGCGGGAAAACAACCGATGATAATTTGCAAACCCTCTGCCGGGAGTGCAATCAAGGGAAAAGCGCAAAATTGGGGTAGGTGAGAATGGCTAAATACAAGAAACGCCCGGACGGGCGCTACGAAATTAAGGTGAACATTGGCATCCGGCCTGACGGCAGCTATATCCGCAAAGGCGTCTATGGAAATACCATTCCAGAGGTTGAGGAAAACAAGCGCAAGGCGTTAAACCAGCACGAGCAGGGCGTTGACCTCATGTCTCAAAAGCCCACAGTGAAGGCGTGGGCGGATAAGTGGCTGTCCGTATATAAGGCGGATATTGGCTACTCCATGAAAGCAGACTACAAGTCGCACATCAACAATCGGCTCGCGCCAATACATAAGGTCAGGATTGATAAAGTCCGCCAAGTACAGCTGCAGGAGATACTGCAAACCGCTTCCCAGACCCTTGCGCAGAGCACAG
>WRNQ01000088.1 GCA_009776565.1 Synergistaceae bacterium
CCCGGCGCCTTTTTTGGTTCTTTTTTCGGCGGTGAAAAAAGAACATCCATACTTTGATATCATTATCGAGCAGCGTTGATAAATTTACAACCCCATTGATGTAGGACTAAAAAAATGAACAAATGGTAAATTTTAACTATATTAAATATAATGTAGGACAATAGACTGATTTAGTGACATTTTATATCGCTGATGTAGGATTGATATCGGAGCTCTGACGCCTCTTGATTGACGATGTGGGGGTGAAATGTTATTATTATCTTAATCAGGATACATAAAAACAGACGTCGAAGCGGCAAATTGTTAGGCAAATTGTTAGGCAAATTGTTAGGCGATAAACATGAGGCGATAAACATGAGGCAATAACCATGAGGCGATAAACATGAGGCAATAACCATGAAGGACAATAGTGAGCCTACAATCATGAGGAGACAATCATATGGCGACAATCGCCAGGCGATAATCATGAGGCGACAACCATGAAGGACAACCATGAAGGACAATAGTGAGCCTACAATCATGAGGAGACAATCATATGGCGACAATCGCCAGGCGATAATCATGAGGCGACAACCATGAAGGACAATAGTGAGCCTACAATCATGAGGAGACAATCATATGGATAATAACACCAGCCTGCCGGTATCTTTGCCGGAGATATGCGCTCCGCGTAAGGATCTTTTGAGGAGTTTTGACCGTGCCGCTGAAAGGCAGATCGTATTTATTCAAGCCCCGGGAGGGTATGGGAAAACAGTTTCCACGCTGCTTTGGTTGAAAAAAACAGACTGCCGCTCGGCATGGCGTTGTTTTGATGAATACGACAACACACCCGCCCTGTTCTACAGGATGTTTTGCTTGTCACTGCTGTCAGTCATCCCGCAGAACGAGGACATAACAGCTATAGCTAACGCGCCTGCTTTTCGTGACGCCCCTGTAGAGTTCACGATAGAATTTCTAACAAGGGCTGATTACGGAGCAGAACAGGTTATATTCATACTTGACGATTTTCACGCGATCGGCAATGAAGCCGTGATTAAATCTCTTCCTTTTGTTTTGAAAAGGCTGCCGGACAATATCACGGTGTTTATGCTCAGCCGCTCCGAAATTCCGAACTCTTTCGGCGCATTGCAAAACGCCGGTAAAGTATCGTTGATGGGTGTGCATGAGTTGGCGCTATCGATTGAAGAAATTAAAAATCATCTTGCCAGCTACGGCCGCTTTCCCACAGAGCAGGAAGCGGAGGCAATCCGGGTATACTCGGAAGGCTGGATTATCCTAATCAATATGATCGCCGTTGGCGGCAACGCGGAAATAGGCGTTCAGAGACCAAAAATCACGATCCAGGCCTTTTTTGAGAGGAACTTGTGGAATGTGTTTGATGAACAACAGCGTTTATTTTTGATCAAAACTTCCATCCCGGAAAGGTTCACGATTGAGCTTTGTGAGGCTCTGACAGGCGCGGAGGATTGCGAGGAAACGCTGGACAAACTGGTCAAGGGGAATGCGAATTTATCCTGCTCGGCGGGTGAATTCCGATACCACCAATTGTTTTTGGAATTTCTTCGGGGAAAAGCGTTGGAAAGCGATATTGATTTACCCGCGTTGTATAGGGCGGCTGCAGAATACTATCTGGATAGAAACGACGTAATAACCGGGCGCTGTTACGCGGCAAAAAGCGGAAACGCCGAAGTAATTTTGAGGGGCGCGGCGGCCATTTCTCAGTATAGAACCATTTCATATGATGAATACATGGAACTACAAAACATTTTTGGCGATGACCAGACGTCTGACGCCATGCTTGAAAAAATGCCTCTCCAATACATGCAAAAAATGTATATAGCATACCTTGTCGGAAATCGTATTGAATTTGAGCATTGCTGGGATCGGATTTACAGCCTGTTGCCCGATATATCCGAGAGGTTCCCAAAGTTTATGCAAAAGATCGCGGTAAACTCGATCCTTGATTACAGGATTAAATTCTCTGAATTTGTGGATCATGTCGGCGCTATGCCGAAGTTTATTTGTGAGAACGAGGTTTCACATGTAACCAATATAGGTATCCAAATGCCGTTTTTACACCGAAGCTCACGCGACTGTTACGAGTGCGTAGATGGAAAAGTGCGAGTCGCCGTTGTCGAGGGGGCGTTCAGAACGCTACTCAAATATGACTGTGATAATTTGTTCTTGGGCGTAGAGGCGGGGCTTTATCTTGAACAGAACCGCCTGGAAGAGGCCAGAGAGATACTGCTGCGTTCTGAAAGCCTGCTTACCGACAATGTTAGTTATGATTTGGGATGGGCTACTTACATAATGTTGGCTGAGACGGCTCTGTACAAAGGTGAAAAAGAGTACGAAAGGTATAAGGCGCGGGCCAGGGAATATTTTGAAAGTCGTCAGGCCGTTTACTATAATAGAAATTTTTTGGCCTATGAAGCGCGGGCGTTGCTGTGGGACGGCGACGAGCGCGCCGCGCGAAAATGGCTTGATCATTACTTTGTAAGCGAAAGAGAGTTCGGCGTTTTATACAAAATCTATCAGAACTTCACCACGGTGCGGGCCTATATTGTTCTGGGGCAAAGCGCGGAAGCGCTGAGCGCGCTAAATAAAATGAGAGAGCTGGGAGGGAGTTTTGACAGGCCGCTTGATGTGGCGGAAGCGGATGTCCTAATTGCTATTATTAAGTGGGTGACCGGGGAAAAGAAAGAAGCCCGCGATAGGATAAGCAACCTGTTAACAGCGCTATGTCCTTATGGGTTTGTCCGTATCGTGGCGAACGAGGGAAAGGCCGTGCTGCCGATCCTTTCAGCCGTCTTGAAGAATCTAAGTAAAGAAACCGCCCAAAAGGGTTTTTGTAAAGGGACCGCCCAGAAGAATTTTAGTAAAGGAACCGCCGAAAAGGATTTTAGTAAAGAAACCGCCCAAATGGGTTTTAGTAAAGAAACCGCCCAAATGGGTTTTAGTGAAGAAAAAGATAATGCAACAGGTAAAGAAGAGTCTTTGTATAGATTCGTGAGAGAAGTATATCTAACCGCATATGATCAATCCAAACGTTTTCGCGGACTGACGTATGGTATAGCTGCCCCTGTTGTCAAGCTGTCAAAACAACAGGCGCTCATATTGGAATTGTTGGCTAGTGGCTATAAGAACGCTGAAATTGTTAAGATTGTCGGAATCAGCCTGAATACCGTCCGTTATCATACTAAGATCACCTATCAGAAACTTGAGGTAACAAACGCGATGGACGCGATTGTAAAGGCAAGGCGGCTTGGTATTCTAAAGTGACGGAGGCTTCGGACGCCTCAAACAATTCGAACACTTCGAACACCTCAAATACCTCGAACATCTTGAACACCTTGAACACCTCAAATACCTCAAATACCTCAAATACCTCGAACACGTCGGAGGCTTCTTTTTAGGAAAACTGAAAAAGAAAACTGGAAAAAGAAAAAAGGAAAACAGATCAGAAACTGGAAAAAGAAAAAAGAAAAACTGTTGCAATTTTTTCTACAATATGGTAAAATATGCAAATATATTACATGATATGGGATATGAATTCAATTCGAGTGCTAAAGAATGAGAATAGCGTTTGGAAAGGCTTGTGAGAATTATGAGGATATCTTTTCTAAAATGGACCTTTATTGTGGGTAAATACGCAAAATCGGTTTTGATTATTGTGATATCAGCAATTTTGTTGATAGCCGGAGGCTATATTTTTGCCATGCAGGGTAATGAGGCTGAGGCAATAACAATTACCGAGGGGAGCGCTGCCGGGCAAACCGAGGCGTCCGCAGGAGATGTGGCGAAAAATCAGTCGGGTGGTGATAGCCGGGTCGGAAACGGCGCCGGTAGTCAGAGTGGCGGAAAAGCCGAAGGCCAAAGTGGGGGAGACGCCGGCGACCGGGGCGGAGGTCACGCCGGAGGCGACGGGGTTCAGGGCGAAGCGCGGCAGCCTAATGACGGCTCCGGAATTATAGACGATAATCCCGACTTGCTTAAAATACATGTTTATGTTACGGGCGCGGTCAATAAGCCGGGGGTTTATACGCTTGAGAAATACTCAATGGTCGTTGACGCGGTTGAAATGGCCGGAGGTTTGACGGCGGAGGCTGATGAAGAGAGAATTAATATGGTATACAAACTTGAGAATAACGCCATGCTCAACATATTGCGCAAAATAGACGACGCGTCAGTCAAGGACGATGAGGAGCAGCCAGGCGAAGTTCCGCCTGATGACAACCTTTATGGCGACGGGCTAATAATCAGCAATGATTACGGCGGCCCTCTTATAGAACTCAAGGAAATTCAAAGCGGCGCCGAGATAAATAGTAAAAACGCAGACCTCATAAACATTAATACCGCACCAAAGGAATTATTGTCCACATTGTCTGGGATAGGCGCCGCAACAGCCGATAAAATTATCAGTTACCGGGAAAAAAACAACGGTTTTAAGACAATTGAAGACCTCATGAAAGTTTCAGGGATCAAACAGGCAAAATTTGACGCCATAAAGGATCTCATTTCAGCTGATTGAACATCAAATATATGCTAGAATATATCAAATAGATGATAGATTTTTTGATGATGTGGCAAGCCTTGTTGAGCAAGTACGGAAGCATATTGGTAGCATTGCTGATTTAACCATGTGCTTTACTAACTATGTAATCGGCGGAATGATTGTTGAAAAAGAGCAGGACGGCAAAAGCCGCGCCAAGTGCGGGCGAAGGCTTATTGCATAGTTGTCTGTTTATCTGAATGCGAGGTTTGGCCGGGGGTTTTCTGAAACGAACTTGCGAAATTTCAGAAAATTCTACCAAATATATTCGCCATCAATTCAGCAGAATGGTTCTGCTGAATTCGATGTCGGCAAGTTAATCCCAATTCGGCAGATTGTTTCTGCTGAATCCAACCCATTTAAGCTTGGTTGGTCTCATTACCAAGTTTTGATGCTAATAAAAAACGATTTTGACTATTGAGATGGAAACAGGCGTAGGCAAGACCTACACCTACTTAAAAACCATGTATGAACTCAACAAGCGGTATGGGTGGAGCAAATTTATTGTAGTAGTGCCAAGTGTCGCTATTCGTGAGGGCGTATATAAGTCGCATTTGTCGCATTTATGCGCATTTATGCATTTATGCAAGTTGCATTTGTTATTGCAAAAAATAAATATTTGTCATATAATGACTCAGGCGACAAATTGTCATACGTCCGGCACTGCGTTGCACAGGCAAAAACACTTCGAACAGGCAAAGAAATTATGTCGCGCAGGCAAAGAAATTATGTCGCGCAGGCAAATAAATATGCCGCTTAGGCAAAGAAATTATGTTGTGCAAAAAAAGGAATTATGCCGAGCAGACAGAAAACCGCGTTGCTTGAACAGGATAGCGGTGCACAGGCTGAAAAATTACGTAGCACAGACAAAATTATGTCAAATGGATGACGTGCTGATGTGGCTCAAAGGCAGAGCAGCGCATTCGTAATGCGCAGGTTGCCGGTTCAACTCCGGCCATCAGCTTTGGCCCCCCTGGTTAGATTGTAGCGGGGGGCTTTTTGGTGGAAGGCGGAGATGTCTTAATGGATGCGTTTATTGAGAAATTGGTGAGCAAAAAGAGAAAAATTTCCGACTACATACTGAACTTGGGGATTGTTGTCGGAAGCTTGCTTTTGTCGCTTGTCGCCCTGACAATGCTTGCGGATCTTCTGGGAAGCATTGCGTTTCTAATTATTGCCGCTATCATTTATTTTGCGTATAAATTGATTCAGTTGACCAGTATTGAGTTTGAATACATTGTTACAAACGGGAGCCTTGACATAGACAAAATAACGGCGCAGAGAAAAAGGAAGAGGATTTTTAGCGCTGAGTGCAGGGATTTTGAAGTCATGGCAAAAGTGAAGGGTTCCAACTACGGTCAGCACATAGAGTCGATAACAAGAAAAATAAACGCAGCGTCTTCCGCAGACCCTGACGGTGAATATTTTATTGTGTTGCCATATAAAGGCGAGAGAACAGTTGTATACTTTGAACCTGATAAGAGGATGCTGGACAGCTTTAGAAGGTTCATACCGCGGAAAATACTGGATTGACGGGGGTTCGAATTCAGATTGAAGAGAGGGAATTTTCTTTATATTCTAGTCCCGGCTATTATTGTAATAGCGGTGTTTGCGGGTTTTGTGGCATTTATGGAGTATCGAAAAAACAGGGAGAATGACGACGAGATAGATTTTTTTGATCAAAGCGAAGTAAACCTGGTTATTGGGTCGGAGTTGATCAAACTGAGGAATCCGCCGATAGTAAAAGACAATGAAATAGCACTTCCTATAGGCGCTGTAAGAGCATATTTTGATCCGTATATATTCTGGGATAGCGAAAACAAAAGAGTAACGATAACGACAGCCGACAAGGTTATCAGAATGAACACCGACAGGTTGACGACTTTCGCAAACGACAGGGAAGTAACTCTGAATTTCCCGGCGTTTGAAGAGAACGGCGCGGTATACATTCCTTTGAAATTTCTTAAAGATGTTTATATGATCGATATTTCATATATTGAAGAGAGTAACGCAGTCGTGATTGACAGAAAGAATACTGTGGTTCAAGTTGCGGACGTCATTGCTGAAGGAGCGGCGCTTCGGAGCGGCAGGAGTGTGAGGGATCCAATTGTAAAGCGTTTGGAAATCACGGCTAGAGACGGCGCGCGTGGGGGCGCGTATGAATATCCGGATGACGTAGGCGCCGAGGTAGCCGGAAGCTCCTCAGGCGTCGCCTCAGTCGATGATACTGCTCCCGCCGGCGGCGCCGCCGCCGTGTCTGACGAGTCTGCCGAATCTGTCAATGCAGCTTCAGATGCAGCTT
>WRNQ01000089.1 GCA_009776565.1 Synergistaceae bacterium
AGCGTATTAAAGTGAAGACAGCAAAAGGTTCAAAAGAATATAAATTAACAAAATTCAGACGATCGAATCACGGAACTCTTATCCATCAGCGCCCTATTGTTGATATAGGAGATACGATAGAAGTGGGCGAGATAATTGCTGACGGTCAGGCTATTGAAAATGGAGAGCTTGCTCTTGGGCAAAATGTAACGGTCGCGTTTGTTCCATGGGAAGGTTACAACTTTGAAGACGCTATTTTGCTAAGCGAAAATTTAGTTAAAGAGGATAAATTCTCATCCATTCATATAGAGGAATATGAGATTGAAGCGCGGGATACGAAACTTGGCGCGGAAGAGATAACAAGAGATATTCCGAACGTTGGAGAGGATATGCTCAGAAATCTTGACGAAAACGGGATAGTCCGCATAGGCGCCGAAGTAAACGCAGGAGATATTCTGGTAGGAAAAGTCACTCCGAAAGGAGAATCCGATCAAACGCCTGAGGAAAAACTACTGCGCGCAATATTCGGAGAGAAAGCGCGTGAGGTTCGTGATAATTCACTTAAATTACCGCACGGAGCGCGTGGGAAAGTAGTTTCAGTAAAACAAATGACCAGGACAGAGAATCCTGAAGCTCTTTCTCCCGGTGTGATGTGCGTTGTGAAAGTGTATGTTGCGCAGCTCAGGAAGATAACTGTCGGGGATAAAATGGCCGGAAGGCATGGAAACAAAGGCGTGGTTTCGCACGTACTGCCTGTTGAGGATATGCCATATCTTCCGGATGGCACTCCGGTAGATGTTGTTCTCAATCCATTGGGAGTCCCGAGCCGGATGAACCTTGGCCAGGTTCTCGAAACAATAATGGGTTTTGTTGCGGTTCATAACAATCTTCATATTGCAACTCCAGTATTTGAAGGAGCTAAAGAAAAGGAAATATTTGAGATGATGGAACAACTCTCAAAAGATAAGTATCCTGACTTAACATATGACGGCATGATAACCTTAAGAGATGGCAGAACTGGAGAGCCGATGGAAAAGAAGGTCATGGTCGGCTGTATGTATATGTTAAAACTTATTCATTTAGTCGATGACAAGATACATGCGCGTTCTACAGGACCTTACAGCTTAATAACGCAACAACCGCTTGGNGGNAAAGCGCAGTTTGGCGGNCAGAGGTTTGGCGAAATGGAAGTTTGGGCGCTTGAAGGTTATGGCGCTGCAAATGTGCTTCAGGAAATGCTGACGATAAAATCAGACGACATAAGAGGCAGAGACAAGACTTATGAACGTATAGTAAAAGGACAGAGCCTGATAAAACCCGGAACTCCGGAAAGCTTCAGAGTTCTCGTAAAGGAGCTTCAAGGATTGGGTTTAGACGTTGAAGTACAGTACAGCGACGGTTCTATGAGCACATTAGCGCCGGAAGACAATGATGACGAAAGATTCAGCCGCCAACAGACAAGAAAAGTTTCGTTTGAAGAGGATACCGAAAAAGAAGTNAGTATCGANGATGATATATTTATTAAGGAGTCCGATCTTCCTGAAGGCATGTCGCTGGTTACTGAGGAAACAGAAGGAGCTGATATTTAATGCCGCGTAAAGAAATAATCGGCGTGAGGATAAAATTAGCTACAAGCGAGCGTATTCGTGAAATATCAAGCGGAGAAGTAAAAAAGCCGGAGACAATAAATTACAGGACNCTACGCCCTGAAAAAGAAGGATTATTCTGTGAGAGGATATTTGGTCCCACTCGCAGNTACGAGTGTTCTTGCGGAAAATATAAACGCAGCGGACCAAAATTCAGCGGTATAATCTGTGATCGTTGCGGTGTTGAGGTTACAGACAACAGGGTAAGAAGGGAAAGGATGGGGCATATTGAATTGGCTGCCCCGGTAGTNCACATTTGGTATTTAAGAGGTATCCCGGGCAGGCTNAGCTTGNTGCTTGGAACGAGCACNAAAGAACTTGAAAAAGTTGTTTACTTTTCTCCCACGCGAAAAAAGGAAGCCACATATAAAGTAATTATGGAGGGACGCCGGCTTGATGCAAAAGAAAAGCGCGTCGATTCATTTGTAAAAGGACGTAAAGGCGATATAATCTCCGAAAGCGAAAAAAGAGTCATAGAGCATTATGACCCGCGTTTTCAGGCGGAAGAAGCGTATACTATCGAAACTGTTGATGAAGTCCCTGTAGCTCAGGGAGATATTATATCCGTTCAGCAAATGGCGCGATTTAAGTCTGAATATGGAGAAGAACTATTTAAAGTTGAGCCCGCTTTCGAGTTCATGAACGAAGTCTCAGGACTCCATTTCAAAGCGGGGGACATAATCGGCGCGTCGGAACTTGAGCGGCTTGAGGATTTACATGGAAAATTATCGGTAGAACGAGCCCGGATAAACAATCAGGATTCATTTATCGTAACGGCGGCAGCGCGTTTACCTTTTTCAAAGGGAGATATTATATCGTTAAGCGAATATCAGGTTTTTAATGAAAAATACGCAAAACGTTTTACAGCGCAGAGAGCAGCTACTATGATAGAAGATCCGTGCTATATAGTAATTGAAGAAGGAGTAAACTCTATTTTCAATAAATACGATGTCATATTTGAGCGGGAACGTGATATTTGTATGGCTTATGACAGCTCGTTCCGGGCCGGGATAGGAGCGGAAGGCGTACGTGANCTGCTTGACGGAATCGATCTTGATTTCCTTACAGCGTCGCTTCGGGAGGAAGTGTCGGGCAGTACGGGGCAGAAGAAAAGAAAATTAATAAAAAGACTGCAAATTGCTGAAGATTTTCGAAAAAGCGGATCTTCACCACGTTGCATGGTTTTTGACGTTCTTCCTGTTATTCCTCCCGACTTGCGCCCACTTGTACAATTGGACGGCGGGCGTTTTGCAACTTCCGATCTTAACGACCTTTACAGAAGGGTCATAAATCGCAATAATCGTCTTAGAAAGCTTCAAGACTTAAGAGCGCCTGAGATAATTATTAGAAACGAAAAACGAATGCTTCAGGAAGCGGTTGACGCTCTGATAGACAACGGCAGGGTGGGAAAAGCGGTGCTTGGAGGCGGGAATCGCCCGCTAAAAAGCCTGACAGACCTGTTGCGCGGTAAGAAAGGGCGCTTCCGCCAGAATCTTTTGGGTAAGCGCGTTGATTATTCGGGCCGCTCAGTTATAGTAATCGGACCTACGCTGAAAATATATCAGTGCGGATTGCCAAAACAAATGGCTCTTGAATTGTTTAAGCCCTTTGTTATCCGTCAGCTTGTGGAACGCGGAATGGCGCCAAACGTTAAGAGCGCAAAACGTGTCATTGAAAGGGGCAGAGAAGAGATTTGGGGCATCCTTGAAGAAATAGTAAAGGATCACCCTGTGCTGCTAAACCGCGCGCCTACTTTGCATAGACTTGGAATTCAGGCGTTTGAGCCGGTTTTAATGGAAGGAAAGGCCATAAGACTACATCCAATGGTGTGTACGGCATTCAATGCGGACTTTGATGGAGACCAAATGGCTGTACATGTCCCTTTATCAATTGAAGCGCAGGCTGAAGCCCGTTTACTTATGCTTTCAGCCAATAATTTGCTCTCTCCGGCAAGTGGAAAGCCTGTCGTGACGCCAACCCAGGATATAATTCTTGGAATTTATTATCTTACTGATATACGCGATGGAATGCCTGGCGAAGGGATGCACTTTTCGTCAATTGATGATGTACTTTCGGCGTTCAGTCATGAAGCGGTTCACGTTAATGCGAAAATATGGCTCCGGATTGATGAAAACTGGAAAGCTATACCTTCAGGCAGCCGTAAACATTGCGGGAAAAAAGGCTTTATTATATCGGACGAAAATGCGGACATAAAACCGCAGTCCGACTCCATAGTATTTATACAAACTACTCCGGGCAGAGCTTTATTTAACAGTGTCCTTCCTGCCGAATTACTATTTGTCAATGAACGCATGGACAAGAAGAACGTTGGTAAACTTCTTGACAGGGCGTACGACAAAGTTGATCGTTCATCTATAGTCCACACTCTTGACGCAATAAAGAAACTTGGATACCACTGGGCTGCTAGGAGCGGCATAAGCTTTGGAGTCGGGTCGATAATAATACCTGAAGATAAATATACTAAAACCGTAGAAGCTCGCAAACAAGATGAAATACTCAAGAGTGAATATGAGTTGGGGCTTCTGACAGAGGATGAGTATTTGTTCCAGAAAGAAATTCTGTGGGGGGATGCGGCAAGAGCTGTCGCTGATAGCATAGAGAATAGTATGGACTCGGGAAACCCGCTTCATATGATGGTAGACTCGGGAGCTCGCGGAAGCCGCGGACAAATGGGGCAGATGGCGGGAATAAGAGGGCTTGTGTCTGACCCTTCGGGAAGGATAATTGACTATCCGATAACTTCAAATTTCCGGGAAGGAATGGATATGCTTGAATATTTCATTTCAACTCACGGCGCGCGGAAAGGTCTGGCGGACACGGCGCTGCGAACCGCAAAATCCGGTTATCTTACAAGACGTCTTGTCGATGTCTCGCAGGATTTAATTATCACAGAGCACGACTGTTTCACCGAAAAAGGGATTCTTGTACGTCCGCTTAAGAGTGACGACAAAGTTATGATTTCTTTAGCGGAACGGATTGTCGGGCGCAATTCGCTTGAAGACGTCAGGGACAAAGCAGGGAACCTTGTAGTCTCAAAAAATGAGCTTATTATGAATGACATTATGGCTAAAATAGTTGAAGACGCTCTTCGCGAAAATGGTAAAGAAGAGTTGTGGATAAGAAGCCCGCTTTCGTGTGAACTGCGTAACGGAATATGTCAAAAATGCTATGGGATGGATTTATCCGCAAGACAGGAAGTGCCTATCGGCGAAGCTGTTGGAGTTGTAGCTGCGCAGTCGATAGGAGAACCGGGGACGCAGCTTACTATGAGAACATTTCATACTGGAGGAGTAAGGCTTGCGGGAGAAGATATTACTCAAGGTCTCCCAAGAATTGAGCAATTATTTGAAGTTCGCCGNCCGAAGAAAATCGCGTTCCTGGCAGGAATAGACGGAGTAATATCTGAAATACGGATATCCGACGGGAAGAGAAAAATTTTCATTTTGCCGGACGGAGCTGAAGAAACCGGCGCCGAACCGATAATGATAAATATTCCGGCGACACAGGAGCTTAATGAGGAAATACGCGAAGGAATTCCTGTCAGAAAAGATACCCGCCTTACCGAAGGCAGTGACGATCCTCAGCAACTTCTTGAAGTAAAAGGGATTGAAGCTGTTCAACAATGGCTGGTTGACCAAATTCAGGAAGTTTATCGTTCTCAGGGTGTTTCCATAAACAATAAACATATTGAAGTGATTTTGCGTAAAGTGGCGCCGGTAAACCGTGTTCGCGTAGTTGAAGAAGGAGATACCTCGCTTGTCGTTGGAGACCTTGTCTGGTTGCAGGATATAGAAAAAGAAATGGAAGGAATAAAGCAAGAGAACAAGACAAGCATAAAAGAAGCTGCAGAAGTATTCTCCGGAAGAGTATTTAAAGGCGTTGGGAAACACAGCGACGAGTTGTCTGTATTTGTAGGAAAACATCTGGATAGCGCTATGCTGGAGGAGATTTCAAACCCGGAACATCAGGTAACTCATTTTATTATCGAATATGATGAAGAAGATGTCATAGTTGTTGTTGGGGAAGCAGCTTTCCGCAAACAGATGGAAGGTCTTGAGATTATAAAAAAATTCGTTTCCGAGGAAAATGAAATAGAAATTCAAGAAGGTGAAAAACTTTCAGCAAGTCAGCTTAAATTAATGACGTCATGCAAGCCTCAGCCGGTTTTGGTCCGTGATCAGGCGATGCTTGAGACATTGGTTAATTCCGCCTGGCTTTCTGAGGATGTAGTGGACGAGCTTGGTAATATAATTGCGGAAGCAGACAGCGTAATAACACATAAAACTATTGAAAAGATCCGCAAAGAGAATATACGCTCAATCCGTAAATGGAGTAATAACAATGTAGAGCGGGTAGATGTCCTGGATGCATTAAAAACGGATCTGATGAACGGAGAATTTTGGGCAAAGCCTCTGAATAAAGTTATTGATTCAAATGGGGAAGAGGTAGCTAATATTCCGCAATTGGTGGACGGCTCCGTTACCCGCGGACTTATTGACGGGTCCACAATGGCGATAGAAATAGAAACGGATGAACACAAAACAATAATTTCCCGTCAGAGTCTGCTTTTTAGAGTTATTAGCCAAAAAGCCGCAGGTAAAATTCTATTGGAGCCTGTAGTGGATAATAATGGAAATGTTGTAATTGAAGCCGGAAAAGATATCAATACGGCAGTAATTGAAGCTATTTCAGAACTTACCCCTTCGGAACTTGTGGTTCGGCCACTGATTGCGAAATCCGAAGAAAAGCGTTTTGTGAATTGTTTCTCTTTCATGCGGAAATTGCGCCAAAACCCGGAATGCCGTCCATTTATTCACGGGGTTACAAAAGCGGCTCTTGCAACTGAAAGTTTCCTTAGTGCGGCGTCATTCCAACAGACGGCTCAAATACTTGCGGGCGCTGCTGTAAAAGGACAAATAGACCCGCTTCTTGGTCTTAAAGAAAGTGTGATTATAGGTCACCTTATTCCGGCAGGTACCGGCGCGGCAAAATTCCGCAAGGAGCAGGATATTCCTCCTGCTGAAGCTAAAACTTAGAACTTAGAACTTAGAGCTTAGAGCTTAGAACTTAGAACTTAGAACTTAGAACTTAGAACTTAGAACTTAGAACTTAGAACTTAGAACTTAGAACTTAGAACTTAGAACTTAG
>WRNQ01000090.1 GCA_009776565.1 Synergistaceae bacterium
ATTATATACACAGAAAAGGCGCTTGTCAACCTCCGGGCGGAGCGCGGCAATACGCAGTATCAAACCCAACAACAGCATATCCAGGGCAGTTACGACGCCATAAATAACATTATCACTATTTTAACAGGCGGCGTTATGGACAGAATGCTCGCCACCGAAGAGGAGATTGAGGCTGCGCGCGTCTTGAAAAATGCGTGGAGGTTTGTTGACTTCCTCAAAGCCCGAGGCATTCCGGATGTCATAGTAAAGATGGCAGAGATATTAGAGAACTTGGGAAGGGCGTTCCTTATGAAGAATATTTCTTAAAAGACGCAGAGAAAAATCTGCTGTACATAGATAAAGAAAAAGCTCTGAAATGGGCGCGTATTGCTGATGAAGAAAATAAGAAGAATCGTTCTGAAGCGCAGTCCGCAAGCATCACAAAGATTACTAAAATAGAATCCTTGACAGCTATCTTTGAAAAGCTTCTTCAAAACGATTCCTTTATGGAAAGTATATCAACTGAAGCCGATCTTGACAAGTTGAATAAAAAGGAACATGAAAAGATAAAGCCAGACGCCGAAACAAGCTCACAGAGCCGCCCCGGGAGGGGCGGCTCTGGTTTTGAGGGCGCGCCGCGCGAAGAGGCGTATAAAAAAGCGCTCAATGTTGAACTTCAAAATATCGGGCTGCTGACCGTTTTATACTCCCGTAAAAAGATGGAACATATATTATCAGGATTGTCGCGAAGGAAGAAATTAACAGCAATAGATTGATACCCGTAGAAGCAACACTGTATGACGTTATTATCAAAAAAAAGATTCCCCCTCTCCCACGACGCAGGCCGAAAACGGCGGAACGTTGCTGAATGTCGGGGAATCCTTTTAATATGACTATACAGAAAATGTTAAGCGGTGTCAAGGACATGGAAGGAATCACGACAATGGAATTCCAACAATTCCAACAAGTCCAAGCGCCTGGCAGGTTGAGCGCTTTGGAGAAGGATATAACCAGGAGAGTGCGCGCGGGAATATTAGCATCTCCGACGCGGGGCGATTATCTCTTTGTTTATGAACGCGGATAAATCGACCATGCTGCACGAGCTGGGGCATTATTTCCTTGAGGATATGAGGCGCATGGCCATGCTCGAAGGCGCGAACAAAATGAAAATACGATGTTCGGCAACATGACGGTTGGGCAGATTATGGATTTATTTGGGAATTCCGGGTCAAGAGTTCGTAGAAATGCTCCGGGACGTTCGCGAAATTCCCCTCGAACAGGAGGTCACGGTTGCCGTCTTGCTGTTGCGACCGAATACCTCGGGAATAATGTCTGCTTAAAAATGAGGCGGATAAAGCCGCGCATAACGACGTCAGCTTAAACAGGATCGCCGTCTCTGTTGGCGATGTTGGAGAATAAACCTGATAGTCATATCCACTACGTGGCAATTAGTGATGTATCCGAATATAAAAAAAATGACGGTTCCCCACGACGAATCCCGGAATCAGCCGGGGCGTGATGGAAAGAAGTCGCCATTCATTGATACAAAACTACACCAGTTTTTTGATTATAAATCCACGCGGAGTATGATCGCGTTGAGTGAAAATAACTCGCCACGCAATTATAATTAGTTTGTAGGCTGTGGGCGGTGTTTGTTTGGCTGGACTACTCCTCGAAATGAGGGGAGGTGAAGCCCATGACGGTATTTGAGACCTTAATGATTACCTTAACCTTTGGGTTAGTTATTATTACGATAATATCGAGCATAAAAAAATAAGCCGCCCTTTAGCCTGGGAATGGCTTATTTTATAGAACTTTGAATTATTTTAGAGTTCAGTCATTCACCGCTTAACAGCTTACGACCGAGGGGACGTTCACGCGTTCCCTCTTTTTACTCTGTCATATATTCTATCATACACAATCATAAGATTGCAACTGTTTTTGTCGTGACTCATTCTTAACCTTAACGTTCTTCTCCGTTGTGAATTTGCTGATTTTTAAAACTTTATTTATAAATATAAAATACTAGAAAATGTTCCAAAATTGNACATATCCGACATATCAAAAAAAAGGTACTTCCTGTTGGAAATACCTTTATTTATCTCTCGAAACGAATATATCGTTTAGTCATACATTACCTGGTGGAGCTAAGGGGATTCGAACCCCTGACCTCTTGAATGCCATTCAAGCGCTCTCCCAACTGAGCTATAGCCCCAATAACGAAACAAGAGGGATTATATGAGTTAAAAGCTCAACTGTCAAGAGGCGAAACATCTTAAAAAATATAACCCTGAAATAAATCGAAATAAGTGTTTTATGTTTATTCCACAACTTAGTACAGGCTGGCAGTCTTTTAAGCACCATCAATGCCCTTTTTAAGAGTTTTCACTTGGTTTTTTTCTTCTTCGGCGGCGCATCAATTGCCATAAATCCTTTGCTCGTATCTTTTAAGCCACGATGAACTTTCCTTATATCCGTGGCTGGAGGCAGACTTTCCGGAGTTTTTCCGATGGTGCGTTTCAACAAATCCCGTACTTCTTTTCCGACACTAGTTGCGGTCTTTTCCAGCAAAATCTGTCCTTGAACGTGATCGTTGTTGATTTTATCTTCTGTGAGGCGGATGCGTAAAAGATTGGCTGCGCTTTCCGTAGCTCCCATAAAATCTAGCGGGGTCCTGCCGGAAGGGACTCCCTTGTGTTCTCGTAATTGATTGAGATTCATGTTGTACATCCCACGATAGCCTGCGTTTTGAAAAAGAGCGTATTTATCTACCCCCGAAGATTTTGCCACACTGGCTAGCGACCGCTCTTGTTGAGTTATTTCTTCCCGTGTCAATACCCTGTCCACAGCTTCGTTTTCTTGCGCATATTGACTGAATTGAACTGCTAACGCAGCAAAGTAAGCCTGCGCTGCTGCAACTTGCGGCTTTTTTGGATCGGCATTCATCGCAACGAGATAACAGGCAAAGCGTGTCAATTGGATATCGTTATCGCCTTCAATAAAGCCAAAATTTTCCTGAATAGGAATTCCCAGGGTATTGCATGCGGCAATAGCTCTTTGCACAGGTTTCATTTTTCCAACATCCATCGCCGTTTCGTAGCCAAGTAACATCATGAGCTCTCTGCATTTCCAATAATGAAAACCGTTGTCTTTGGCAAATTGCTCGAAGTTCTCCCGCTCATCGTCAAAATGAAATACGTCAAGGGCTGTACTTTCTGACAAAACCATTCCTCTTTTCACATGTTATACAGTTATTATACAATTGCTGTCAATTAAACGATTCTTTCTTTAATGTCTGTCGATTTCATCGAAAGCGATATTCTGCGCCTTTTTATATCGACATCCATCACCGCTACTTTCACCTGCTGTCCTGCGTGAAGGACGCTGTTCGGGTCAGATATGTATTTATCAGAAATTTTGCTGACATGTACAAGCCCGTCCTGGTGAACGCCCAAATCGACGAAAGCTCCAAAAGCGGTGACATTCGTAACTATTCCCTGTAAAACAACCCCAACTTTCAGGTCGGTTATATCCACGATTGATTCGTCAAAAGCAGCAGTCTCAAAGACCGCGCGAGGATCCCGCCCGGGTTTCGCCAGCTCGCTCATTATGTCCCTTAATGTCGGCAAGCCTACATCTTCAGTGATATATTCCGAGATATCTATTTTAGACCGGAGCGCCTCGTCATTCATAAGTTCTGCAACGCTGCATTTAATACCGCTTGCCATTTTTCCGACCAATTCATATCGTTCGGGATGGACGGCGCTTGCGTCAAGCGGGTCGTCCGAGGCGCGAATCCGCAGGAATCCGGCTGCCTGTTCAAAAGTTTTCGTCCCGAGATGCGGTACTTTTTTCAATTGAGAGCGCGATTTGAATCCTCCCAACTCCTCACGGACCTTTATAATGGACAATGCAACCTTGGAATTGAGCCCTGAAACATACGAGAGCAGTTCCGGCGACGCCGTATTCACCTCAACTCCAACTGCGTTCACACACTGTTCCACAACGTCGTTTAGCGATCGCTTCAATTCCTTTTGGTCTACATCATGTTGATATTGACCGACGCCTATTGACTTAGGGTCTATTTTAATGAGCTCCGCAAGAGGGTCCATCAACCTGCGCCCTATGGAAACCGCTCCGCGGACCGTAACATCCTCGTTCGGAAATTCGCGGCGAGCCGCGTCGGAAGCCGAATAAATTGAAGCGCCGCTCTCGTTCACTGAAACAATGTAAATTGAGCCGGGCAATTGAAGCTCCTTTAAAAACTGCTCCGTTTCCCTGCCGGCAGTTCCGTTCCCGACAGCTATAGCTTCAGGGTTAAATTTATCNACAAGCTCAAGCATTCTTTTTGCCGCCGCCGTCCGCGCGCCAGTTGATTGGTGNGGTTGTATGACTTCGTTATGCAACAGCTCCCCTCCGTTTCCAAGGCAGACAAGTTTACACCCCGTGCGAAGCCCCGGATCAATTGCTATTACACGTTTTGCTCCCATAGGAGGGGACATCAGTACTTCTTTGACATTATGCGCAAATACCCTTATCGCCTCGGCGTCGGCTTTACTCTTGAGGGCGCCCCGGAGTTCCGTTTCCATTGAAGGTTTCAGCAATCTCTTATACCCGTCTTCGATAGCTTTGCCCACAAGCCGGGATGATTCCCCAAATCCTTTTATATAACTTCTTTTCATTATCACAATCGGTTCGTCATCGGGAGGCGCCACGTCTATTGTCAAGCAGCCTTCCCTCTCTCCTCTGAAAATAGCTAATATTCTATGCGACGGAGCCTTGGAGACAGGTTCAGACCACTCGAACCAGTCGCGGAATTTCTCTGCCGCCTCAATTTTTTCGTGGTCGTCATCCTTGAGCTTTTTCCGGGCGCTTCGTAGAACACCACTCCTCGCAAATACACGCCTTACTTGAACGCGAATGCCCATATCCTCGCTCGCCCGTTCGGCTATTATGTCGCACGCCCCTTGTATCGCTTCCTCTATATCAGTAACTTTATCGGATAAATATTTTATAGCCAATTCCGACACTTTCAGTTCCGATTGAGCCATAATTTCGTCCGCAAGCGGGGCAAGCCCCTTCTCTTCGGCAACTGAAGCGCGCGTTCTGCGTTTGGGGCGGAAAGGAAGGTAAATATCCTCGAGCGTCGTCATTGTACCTGCCTTTTCTATCTTGTCTTTGAGTTCGTCCGTCAGCAGCTCGCGTTCGCAAAGTGAAGCGAGTATCGCTTCTTTTCGTTTTTCAAGCTCAATCAGTTTCTCGTGTCTGTCGCGTATTGAAGTTATCGCAACTTCATCAAGCTCTCCAGTCACTTCTTTCCGGTATCTTGCGATAAAAGGGACAGTACACCCCTCGCTAAAAAGTTTAAGAACAGCTTCAACCTGCTCGGAACGTATGTTCAGCTCGTTTGATATCGTCAGAAATAAATTCAATTGCAATCACTCCCCCAACCATTATAACCCATAATTTTCACACGCATTATTGAATGATAAACGTCTTGAAAAAATAAAGTGCCTTGACAAAGAGTTGTACCTAAAATAATATATGAAATGACAATACAATATAGCAAGTAGGTGATCGAACGGAAAGTGTCCAACTTATAAGTAAGCAGGAATGAATTAATAGCGGAAAAACAAAACGAGGAGGAAAAATTATGAAATTCAAAATTGCAAGCACTTTTATTGTACTATGTCTTCTACTCATACCCAGTATCGCATTCGCGGCAGCAGCTCAGGTAAAGTTCTATAGCACCGATGAAACTACAGTATTGGGAACTCTTACCGCAAATGCACGGACGGCAGCGCAGGGGGGCGGCTATTTTATCAGCGCAGCTCTCCCGACTCGAGTCGTAGCAGAAGTTTCTACTCCCCCCACTTACGCCAACCCGACAAGACTTCACGATGTTCCAGAGTTCATTACCAGCGCCCACATACCGGTAACTTTTGATAATGCCGATGCCCAAACTGTCATACTTTCCTGGAAGAAAAAAGGCGACACTACCAATACCCGGTACGATTTCGTCAAACACGCTGCCCGTACTGCCGCCACATCCACGTACGCAGCTTTTGTTCCTCTGCAGGAGGATGAAGTATTAGAATTAGTACCACTTAAAACAATTGCAATAGCGGACTTTAGAGCACTCGTCCATGGCAGCCCTTCAGTTGACGGACATGTGGATACCCCAAACAACAGGTGGTCAGGCTGGCCGACGAACGACCTTGATATTGCCGGCAACTCCAACGCCCAGGGGCGTTATGACCGTATGAAGTTCGGCGGAGCAAACGGCGCTAATTTTGGATCTTACGTCTCATCGACAGTAGAGGACTATTCAAGACTTGCCGGAGATTCCAGAAACAGCAGGATACTTGCCACGGCAAATGGTATGGAATGGTCGGCAATAAGAAATCCAAGCGTGGTCAGGATTGTCAATACCGCTCAGGGGTTTAAAGACGCGCACGCTGCGGGAGTAATAGGCGTCATGCACCAGATAGAGGGCGCTTATTCGCTGACAATGGAAAACTATTATGAATTGATTGAGCAATACTATGATCTTGGCTACAGGATAATAAGTTTTGCGCACAACCCAAACAGTTATACAGCGTCGGGCGGTGAGATGTCAGGTTTCGAACCTGGACGGCGAGGTTTTACGACTGAGGGTGAACTGGCTATTATGAGATTGAACGAGCTGGGGATAGTGTTCGACATATCTCACTTGGAAGATCAGTCGCTTATTGACGGCTTAGCTATAAGCAAGAGACCGGTAGTAGGGTCGCATCACGGCGCCAGGGGTATGTACGAGAA
>WRNQ01000091.1 GCA_009776565.1 Synergistaceae bacterium
GTGTCCGAAATCATAAAAGTGAGGTGCGAGGAAAAACAGCAGCAGTTTATTTCTACGTATGAAAAAATTCCCAATGTTTCTGTTTTGGGAGATAAACTAAGGCTAAAGCAGGTGTTGATAAATCTTCTTGGAAATGCGGTTAAATTTACTCCCGAACGCGGGAAAATTGAACTTCTTTGTTCAAATGCGGAAGCCGGATGCAGGGAACTGTTTATTACTTTTAGTATAATTGATTCCGGAATAGGCATGACACCTGAACAGATTAATAAACTTTTTAATCCCTTTGAACAGACAGATAACAGCATTGCCATCCGGTTCGGAGGAACCGGCCTAGGCCTTGTCATAAGCCAGGATCTAGTGAATCAGATGGGAGGGAAAATAGTAGTTAAAAGCAATCCGGGAGAAGGTTCTGTTTTTTCCTTTACCATAGGACTCGAAGTTACTGAGTTTATAAAGAAAGACATTATTGTTCCCGACGATTATATTCCCGACCTTAAGGGCAAACGTCTGCTTCTGGCAGAGGACATAGAAATTAACCGTGTTATAATTGCTGAACTTCTTTCTGAGACCAATGTAACAATTGATGAAGCCGAAGACGGCCGCAAAGCAGTGGATATATTTTCATCTGCAATTCCCGGATATTACGATTTTATTTTTATGGATATTCAAATGCCAAATATGAACGGATATGATGCAGCGCGCCTGATACGCGAAGCAGAAAAAGAACGCTGTAAAGGGAACACCCCTCTTATGCCTGTTCCCATCTATGCCATGACAGCAAATGCCTACCGCGAAGACATAGAAAAGGCAATTGAAGCAGGCATGAACGGCCATATTGCCAAACCGGTGGATGTAAAGATTTTAATGAAAGTACTCGGCGAGAATTTCCCGGCATAATAAACATAGCGCCCACGGCGGTACATAGCGCTCGCGGCGGAAGAAGCTCTCGCAGCGCTCACAGCGAACCACAGCGGTACGCAGCGAGGAGTATTTTTTCAAATCTAAATAAAACTGTAGGACTTTTCCGGCTTTTTAATACATCTTCTGCGTTTAAGCATAAGGTAACGAAAGATGACATTGTTCGGGCTTTTGAAACGTTCATATATGAAGATATGCTCGAAGATTTTTTCAATAAACATCTTTTGCTTGGCTTTAATACTCATGGCAATTTGATAGAAGTAATGTATAATAGAATTAGTGTTGAATCCATTAAAGTGTTTCACGCTATGCCCTGCCGAAAGGCTTTTCGGGAAATGATAGAAAAGGAATGATTTATGGAAAACTATACTGATATGACCGATGCTGAATACGATGCTTTGGATGAATTTTTAACAAAAACTACGCCTAAAATCAAGAAAGGTACGGGTGGAGTTTTTACTGAAAATCGCACACGGATGCTGCTGCTTGACGAGGCAACTGTTCGTATTCTTGATGCACAGGCTAAAGCTGCTCACGAGACCCCTACCGAGTTTGTTACCCGGCTTATTAGACAAGGCATAACGACAGCGGTTTAAATTTTTATTTTACTTCGGTAAAGAGATAACCGTTTATATATAGTTATTTTACTTTGTGACTTCGGAGTTTGTAGGAAAACCTTGCCAAAAAACCGCCCACAGCGGTACATAGCGCTCTCGGCGGAAGAAGCTCTCGCAGCGCTCACAGCGAACCACAGCGGTACGCAGCGGAAGAATAGGGTGGATTATCATGGTTAGTAGATTTTGTATTAATTTTTAATAAATAAAAGCAAAATCCATTCTCTAAGGAATAATTATTCGCCGTGCCACTAATTAAAATAATAATTCAACCACAGAGGCCACAGAGCGTTATGCGAAACAACATTCCTCTGTGCTCTCTGTGGTTATATTCTTTCTTAGCGTTCTTTGCGGCTTTGCGCCTTTGCGTGAGCTCTTATTCGAGAATTTAATCACGCAGAGACGCCAAGGACGCAAAGTTATTTTTGAGGCACAAGAGCTTCAAGCACGTTACGCGTAATTCCCTTGCTACGCGCTTCCCCCACCATCTAAATCTTCGTCCACGTATTGCTGCTTCCATTCGGTCTCGTATATGTCCCTATTCCACCGAAATAATTTGATAAATACACATTTCGCAAATCACCGGGGAACGAAAAGACAGCTGAAAAACTATTACTACTGATAGTTCCCAAAAAAATTACCTTGGTTAGGTTTCCAATATTGAAAGCATAATCCGAAATGTATACAACACTACTTGGTATTGTAACACTGGTTAGTTTACAGTCACTAAAAACACCTGTTGCAATCCATGTAATTTTGTTTGGTATTGTTACACTAGTAAGCTCTATACAACCGGAGAAAGCATAATCCCCAATGTCAATAACGCTGTTTGGTATTATTACACTTTTAAGGCTTGTACAGAGGTAGAAAGACTGTTGTCCAATGCTGGTAACTCCATTTTGTATTGTTACACTAGCAAGCTCTGTACAACGGTAGAAAGCAAGGTTCCCAATACTGGTAACGCTGCTTGGTATTGTTATGCTGGTTAAGCTTGTGCATTCTTTAAATGCTTCAGTTCCAATACCGGAGACTTCATTTTGTATTGTTACATCGGTAAGCCCTGTGCAGCCGGAGAAAGAAGAATTTCCAATGTAGTTAACGCTGCTTGGTATTGTTATACTTGTTAGACTTGTGCAGCCGGAAAAAGCATTATCCCCAATGCTGGTAACACTGTTTGGTATTGTTACATCAATAAGCCCTGTGCAGTCGGAGAAAGAACCATCATGAATTATGGTAACATTTTCAGAAAATATAACTTTTAATCCAATATTGTTATTAAATACTGAACTCCAGCTAAACAAAAAATAACTAATATTAGTTTGTATGTATGCGTTAAGGTTTATACAATTGCCAAAAGCAGAATTTCCAATGCTGGTAACGCTACCTGGTATTGTTATACTTGTTAAACTTGTGCAGCCGGAGAAAGCATTATCATCAATGTTGGTAACACTGTTTGGTATTGTTATACTGGTAAGATTTGTACAGGTTCTGAAAGCAGAATTTCCAATGCTGGTAACGCTGCTTGGTATTGTTATACTGGTTAAATTTGTGCAGTTCCTGAAAGTACCCATCTCGATTCTGGTAACACTGTTTGGTATTATTATACTTATAAGCCCTGTGCAGCCATTGAAAGCATCAATTTCAATACTGGCAACGCTGCTTGGTATGGTTACACTGGCAAGCCCTATACAGTTTTTAAAAGCAAGATCCCCAATAGTGGTAACACTATTTGGTATTTTTATACTAGCTAGACTTGTGCAACCTTGGAAAGCACTACCCGCAATACTGGTAACGCTGCCTGGTATTGTTATGCTGTTTAGACTTGTGCAGTTGGAGAAAGTACCACTCCCAAAGCTGGTAACTCCATTTTGTATTGTCACATTAGTAAGCCCTGTGCAATCGGAGAATACACCATTCCCAATGCTGGTAACGCTGTTTGGAATTATTATACTTGTTAGCCCTGTACAACCATTGAAAGCATTATTCCCAATGCTGGTAACACTGCTTGGTATTGTAATATTGGTAAGCCCTATGCAGTTGTAGAAAGCCATATCCGCAATGTTGGTAACACTGTTTGGTATTGTTATACTGGCTAGACTTGTGCAGTTTCTAAAAACAGAATTCAAGATATTGGTAACGCTGCTTGGTATTGTTATGCTGGTAAGCCCTATGCAGTTGTAGAAAGCCATATCCGCAATGCTGTGTAATGCAGGAAAATTAATATTTTCAAAACTGGTACAACCAAAAAAAACGTAAGTGCCGAGATTAGTTACATTTATTGCGTTTATTAATTTAAGTTTTCTTAATCCTGAAAAGGTTACAGAAGATGATCCTCCTGCTTGTATACCAACAGCTTCGTCAGGCAGTACCAAAGACACTATATTATCGTTTTTAATTGAATAAATTGGATCAAAAACCCCGTCAGAACGTAAGCCGCCTCCGTAACTTAAAATGGAGCGGGCACAGCCGGAAAGATCAAGGGATACATATTTGCCTTCATATTCAATTGCAGCCAGTATAGCAAGCCAGTTAGTTTCTGTAAGACGCACGCTTAAAGAAAGGTTTACTGGATCGTCTTCACTTGTGCCGCCATCCTGTCCTGCAAGATAATAGCTTATGTCGTCTACATCAACAATAATACCGAATGAATAATCCCATTTTGCATATAGGGCAATGTTCTTTGTAACAGGGCTGCTAAAATCATAAACTGTGTTTAAATCCATATCCTTATACCAGCCGCCGAAGTAAAAGCCGCTTCGGATCGGGTTTGTGGGTTTTACTGCCAATGATCCTTCAGCTATCCTTTGGTCGACTGTCTGGCTGCCGCCGTTACTTACAAAACGCACATTATAAAAAGAGAAACCGGGTATCTCTTCCCATTTGGCATATAATGATGTATTGGCATTTATTTTCAAGGGAAAAGCTATAGAAGTATTATATTCAGGATCGCTATACCAGCCTTCAAAGGTATAGCCGTTTTTTGTCATTGCTGAAGGTTGTTTTATAGTACTGCCCTCTTGTACAGTTACAGGGCTTTCCGGCGCGGGTGAGCCGCCTAAGGTATTATAAACCACAGTGTAATTTTTCTGAGAGTTATTACCCTGCGCATTTACTCCTGTATCAAACCCATTAATAAACCAGTTGCCGTTTGCGCCTATTGTAATGGCGCCGGAACCATTTACTATATCAGAGCTTGTAAGAGCCTTTGTGCCAAGTTCTGTGGTTTGTCCTCCGCTTATTTTTACTTTTATGGGAGCATTATCTTTATTCCATACTATGGTGCTGTCTCCCTTCATTATTATTATATAGTAGCCGTCCCCTTCGGGAATGCCGCTTATTGTAAAATTGCCTTTGTTGTCTGTTGTCGCCATGTATGATGTTCCTGCAACAGAAACCAAAAACCCAAAATTGCCTGTTTTATTGCCGTCCAGAGTTATACAACCGCTTATGGAACCCACAGGCGTTAATTTTAGAACACCTGCGTCTATTGTCTCGCCTTCTATTACGTTAAGGTTTACTTTTACGGATTTTTCTAAGCTATCTTTTGATGAGGCATATACTGTATATGTTCCGGCTTCCAGATTTGGAATTAAAAATGAACCATTGGCTTTTGTTTCTGTCTGTGCTGCAATGGAACGGACTGCGCCTATATTCCTTGCTATTTTTTCCATTTCTGGCTTATTTGCTACTATTTTTGCCGCTGTAATAGCCGCCATTGAGCGAAAACCGTCAGTTTTTTCAAGGGTTATGGTTATCCCGCCGTGGTCTTTCCCGCTTGTAAATAACGCCTTCCCGCTGATAGACCCCAGCACAGGTTCTTCCGGAGCAGCAGAATCGGGCATTTTACAGCCCCAAAAGGCCATAAGTAAAACGACACCAAACACGATTACGGCTGGATTTAATACAAAAAACTTCTGGATTCTCATTTATTTCCCCTTCAGTGTAAAATTTAACTCAACTATACATGCTCACAGCTAAAAGTATATTACACTGGGAGTTAAAATTCAGAGATTTTTGATAAATTTTACATAATTTTTTAATCCTGCAGAGACTATAGGGAAGTACATAGCGGGTACGGCGGTACATAGCGCTCGCGGCGGAAGAAGTTCTCGCAGCGCTCACTTCGCCTGACTACTTGGTACAAGTAGTCAGGAGCGGTACACAGCGAGGAGTATTTTTTCAAATCTAAATAAATCTGTAGGATTTTTCCTGCCTTTTAGTATATCTTCACAGTTTTTGCTTTTTATTGATTTTTTATGGTTTTTAGGTTATGATTAACACATGACAATAACACAGACTGTGGATATTCCGGTCAGCCGCAAAATTACTCTTGAAGTTCCCCGTGAAATACCGGCGGGAAAAACTATTATTACCTTTACTCCGTCTTCAGCTATAAAGAAAAAAATGACGGAGAAAGAAGAAATCGAATATATTAATCGTAATGCCAAAAGCCTAAACAAAGAAGCTATGGATGTGCTTTCTTATCAAGTGGATATTTTTTGAAACGCGGGGATTTGTATCGGGTCTATCGGGGATCCAAAAATGACCCAAAAGAATATAGGGTTTTTCTGATTGTTTCCAGACAATTGCTTATAGATACTCAATTTTCAACAGTAATCTGTGCTCCTGTTTATACTAAATATGGTGGACTTCCTACTCAAGTTGAAGTTGGCGTTGATGAAGGACTGAAGCACGACAGCACTGTCAGCTGCGATGACCTTATCAGTATACCTAAATCCTTACTTACTGATTACATCGGTGCCCTCTCGGATACCAAAATGGAAGCAGTAAATATCGCACTCCGCATTGCTCTGGGTACTGGATAATCATCATCCTTCACGTTAAGTGCAATCTGCTTACCACGATCTTCCACCCTCTTCCCCCGCTGGAGTTTGTAGGAAAACCTTGCCAAAACCGGGCACAGCGGAAATAGCGCTCGCGGCGGAAGAAGCTCTCGCAGCGCTCACAGCGAACCACAGCGGTACGCAGCGGAAGAATAGGGTGGCTTATCATGGTAAGTAGATTTTGTATAATTTTTAATAAATAAAAGCAAAATTCATTCCCTAAGGAATAATTATTCGCCGTGACCGCTGTGCACTCTGAGCTGCTGTGAGAACTCTTCCGCTGTGTCCGCTTTTTCCGCTGTTAGCGCCGTGCCGCTAATTAAAATAATAATTCAACCACAGAGGCCACAGAGCGTTATGCGA
>WRNQ01000092.1 GCA_009776565.1 Synergistaceae bacterium
ATAGGAGCAACAACTCAGGAAGAATACCGCAAGTATATTGAACGTGACGGGGCGCTGGAGCGGCGCTTTCAGCCGGTGAAAATAGAAGAGCCTACAATAGAAGAATCTGTCCGCATCCTTTACGGATTGCGAACGCGGTATGAAGAACATCACAGCGCTGTGATATCCGATGAAGCCCTCTTCGCGGCAACGAACCTTTCAGCGCGGTATATACGGGATCGTTTTCTTCCGGATAAGTCCATCGACCTCATAGATGAAGCCAGCGCCCGGGCCAGGCTCAGTTTGATGGAAAAGCCCGTTGTCATTAAAGAGATGGAGGAAGAAATAGCGGATATCTGTCAAAAAAAGGAATCCGCCATAGCAGAACAGGATTACAAGAACGCGTCCCAGTTACGAAACGCTGAAACCAACCTTGTTGATAAATTAGAGGAAGCGCGGAAGGAATGGCAAACCGGAATGAGCGAGGATAAGCCTTATATTTCAGAAAACGATATAGCTGAGATAGTGTCTGAATGGACAGGCGTCCCGGTTCAGCATATAACCGAGGGAGAAGCTTCAAGACTCCTGCGGATGGAGGAAGAAATTTCGTCAAGACTTATTGGTCAGGATGAAGCGGTTGGCGTTGTAGCAAGAGCTATCAGGAGAGCAAGGAGCGGACTTAAAGATCCAAGGCGTCCGATAGGCAGCTTTTTGTTTCTTGGGCCTACCGGAGTAGGAAAAACTGAACTCGCTCGCTGTTTGGCAAAATTTCTTTTCGGAAATGAAGATGCAATGATTCGCATCGATATGAGCGAATTTATGGAAAAACATGAAGTATCCAAACTGATGGGAGCTCCTCCGGGTTATGTTGGACACGATGAAGGAGGCAGACTTACCGGAATGATACGGAAGCGCCCATATTCAGTGGTGCTTTTCGATGAAATTGAAAAAGCTCATTATGACGTGTTTAACCTTCTTCTTCAGATACTGGAGGATGGAACTTTAACTGATGGGCAGGGCAGGCGGGCCGATTTCAGGAATTCGGTAGTAATTATGACAAGTAACGTTGGAGCGCAAGAGATTGCAAAAGACTCTCCTCTTGGTTTTTCATTAGGTGGGAATCAAAGCATTCAAGGTTGGGAGCGCGCTAAAAAGAATATTCTCAGCGAGGTAAACCGATTATTCAGACCGGAATTTTTAAACAGGATAGACGATACAATAGTGTTTAAACCGCTTGAAAGAGACGAGCTTATGCGAATAGTAGAGATAATGCTTTCCGACGTCGAAAACAGACTCAGCGATCAGGGAATAGGAATTGATATCTCCGACGAGGTAAAATCCATGTTAATAGATAATGGATTCCAACCCAAATACGGGGCTCGCCCTCTTAGGAGAGCTATACAGACTATACTGGAAAATCGGCTGGCAGACTCGGTTCTTGAAGGCAAAATTATCAAAGGCTCCCATATTGACGTCACAATGGGAGAAAACGGAATTTCGTTTGTCGCTAAATAGACTTATAAAACAGTTGTTGGTGCTCAGTTACGAAATAAAGCCTGTGTTTTTCCCTGTGATAATAACAAGTTACCAAATGAGACGAGGAGGAGAATAATTATGATATTTGACATACACGTTCACACCGAGGAATATTCTCCAGACTCTCAGTTGCCGCTTCGCAGCATTTTGTCATCGGCGCTGAAAATTGGGTTGTCTGGCGTATGTATTACTGATCATGAGACACAAGCGCTTTATTCTAAAGCGGAAACGCTGAGCAAAGAATCAGGTTTAATTGTGATTGTTGGTTTGGAATATTCATGTCGGGAAGGACACCTGCTTGTTTTTGGAGCGCCCAATTTACGNAGGTCTCAATTGCCTTTAAATAGCGCTTTAAAGGAAATAAAAGCACAGGGAGGCATTGCTATTGCAGCTCATCCGTTTCGCTGGGACAGCCCGCTTATGAGCGACGCAATCCGAGAGAATGTACCTTTGTTGGATGGAGTGGAGGCTTTTAACGGTGGGGCAAGCGCGGAAGAAAATTTGCTTGCTTATGAATTTGCAAATGAAAACAAACTTCCGGTATTCGGAGGAAGCGATGCGCATCACGAATCAAGAATAGGACGGTTTGCAACAGATTTCGCTACGACTGTGAAAGATGAAAAGGATTTTATCAGAGCAATTACAAGAGCTAAAACAATAAAAAAGGAGATTACAGGCATAAACGCGCTCCTTCGTAAGGGAACAGACTATGTTCCGGCTTACATTTACGAAAAACGATTACTCGACCGTTTATCTCCTCCNCACGTTCATTCGATAAANGATGTGTTAAACGCTCCTAAGGACAGGTTTTCTGTATAGGTATGACCCTAAGTTTTCAAGCCCCAGATCTTTGTACTCGAATATTTGCTCGGTTGAGCCTACAAGTAAGTATCCTCCAGGGTTAAGTGCATTTGAGAATTTTTTAAAAAGAATGTTTTTTGCCTCAGGGGTAAAATAAATTACCACGTTGCGGCATAGTATAAGGTCAAATGCTTCTGTGAATTTATCCGCAATCATGTTCATTTTTCTAAACATGACCCTGTTTTTAACTTCACGGGATACTTCGTATGTTTCTCCTTTATCTGCCGTCGTAAAGAATTTCAAAAGGTATTCCGCAGGTACGTTCAAAAGCTGACGTTTGAGATATTGCCCTTTTTGCGCTATCGCTCTCGCTTCGTCGTCAATNTCGACGGCAAGCACCGGAACGAGAGGATCAAGTCCCAGCACCGTTGACAGAATTGCAAGCGAATATGGCTCTTCCCCCGTAGCGCATCCGCAGCTCCAGAGCTTGAGCCTTTTATTCCCTCTGAGNTTTATCAGTTCAGGNAAAACAGAATCCCGTAACTTCCACCATTGTGTGTCGTTCCTGAAGAATTCTGAAACGTTTATTGTAAGGTATCCAAGAAATTCTCTTAGTTTCATATCATTTTTTTCTATCGTTTCATAGTATTTATTATAGTCTTTTATATCCCACCGTTGCATTATCATGTGAACGCGGCGATGAGTCTGATTCTTATACGAGTTCAGGTCCAATCCTGTGATTTTCTTCAGCTTCTGTTTAAAGGTTTCGTAACCCGGACTATTATAATTAACGTTTTCATCTCCAGTAACAGCAGGATTCATTGTATCATTCCTCCATTATCTCTTTATCCTTTACTTTTTGAATTTCATCAACTTTTTTAATATATGCGTCCGTGGAATCCTGAACTTCCTTAGTAAATTTTTTAAGGTCATCTTCTGTTATTTCGGATTCTTTTTCTTTTTTCTTGAGTATTTCCACTGTTTCGCGCCTGAGGTTGCGCATAGCTATTTTTGCTTCCTCAGCTTTTTTTGCCACAAGCTTTGTCAGTTCCACTCTGCGTTCTCTTGTCAACTCGGGCATTGTAAGGCGTATATTTTCGCCGTCATTTTGCGGAGTTATTCCAAGAGGAGAAGTCAGTATAGCTTTTTCTATATACTTCAGGTTCGATTTNTCAAATGGAGCTATCAGTATTTTTCTGTTTTCCTGTATGGATATAGTAGCCATTTGCTTTATTGGTGTTAGAGCGCCGTAGTAATCCGCTTTTATATCAGATACAAGTCCCGGATGCGCTCTCCCCGTGCGAATCGCAATGTACTCGATTTTTAAGAATTCAAGAGTTTTTTCCATTTTCTCGCTCATTGATTTTATTTCAGCTTTTGACATTATATTCATTCCTCCGATACTATAGTTCCGATTTTTTCTCCACGAATAAGGAAGCCTGCCAGATTTCCTTCTTTCAATATATTAATTACGACTATCGGTATTTTGTTGTCCATGCAAAGAGAGAACGCTGCCATATCCATAACTTCAAGCCTTTTAGTAAGCGCTTCCTGATAAGACAGGACATGATAAAGAACGGCGTTGGGGTCAATTTTGGGGTCTGTATCGTATATCCCGTCNACTTTAGTTGCCTTTATCATGCAGTCGACCTGNATTTCCGATGCTCGCAGCGCTGCNGCGGTATCTGTCGTGAAATATGGCGAGCCCGTCCCCGCCGCAAATATAACTATCCTATCCTTATCCAAATGTCGTAGCGCCCGTCTTCTGATGTACGGTTCAGCTATGGACCTCATATCAATTGCAGTTTGGACACGAGTCGGAACATTCATTTGTTCCAGAGTATCCTGAAGACAGAGCGCGTTTATCACAGTGCCCAACATTCCCATATAGTCCGCTTGAGAACGCTCAATGCCTAATTTTTCAACTACTTTTCCCCGTATGATGTTTCCGCCTCCAATGACCAAAGAGAGCTTTATTCCGTTGTTATATACTTCGCATATCTCTTTGCAAATCCGNCGCACGGAATCAAAATCCAACCCGAATTGATTGTTTCCCGCAAGCACCTCGCCGGATAACTTCAGAAGCACGTTCTTAAATCTATGCATACGTCCTCCTCCTTTACAGAAAAGGGGCTGTAACAGAATAGCCGCAAAAATTGCTTCACTTACGACTATTGTGTAGCAATACAGCGTTCTATTGTGCAGGGGACGCCGTTTTCGGGGCGTCCCGCTTTGTTACAGCCTGTTTAACTTAAGTTTTGTTGATGCTACTCGCCTATTGAAAAGCGCGCAAAGCGACGAATTACAATGTTTTCTCCGAGTTTTGCTATATACTCCGTCACCAGATCGTTAATTTTTTTATCCGTATCGCGGATGTAAGCCTGCTCGACAAGGCACGTCAACTCAAAGAATTTGCGGAGTTTCCCTTCTATTATTTTTTCTATTCTATCCGCAGGCTTGCCTTCATCAAGAAGCTGCTGACGATATATAGCTTTTTCGCGTTCAATATCCTCTTCCGGCACATCTTCCGGTTTGAGATAGTACGGATTTGCCGCCGCGATATGCATTGCAATCTCTTTTCCAAGCTCGTTGAACTCGTCAGTTTTTGCTACGAAGTCAGTTTCGCTGCTTATCTCAACTAACGTTCCTATTTTATGTGTGTTGTGAATGTAACTGAAAACGCGTCCGTCTTTTGCGGCTCGCGAGGCTTTCTTTGCTGCTTTGGCAATTCCTTTTTCGCGAAGGTAGTCTATTGCTTTTTCAACATTCCCTCCGGTCTCAACAAGGGCGGCCTTGCAGTCCATCATTCCGGCGCCCGTCCGTTCTCTAAGCTCTTTTACAGCACTTGCAGAAATTTCAGCCATCTATAATCCTCCCGTAAAATTATTGTATGCAATAAAATATATTATTCGTCGTCCTGATTATCGTAGGTTTGCGTCAGGCGTTCTTTAACCTGCAAGATGTCTTCTTCCGTCAGATCCGCCATTTGCTCTTCCTGCACAACTACTACTTCTTCTTCCGTTTGTACAGATTCTGGAACCGGCTCAACTATATGATCCTCGCCCTGATGACCTTCGATAACGGCGTTTGCCATAAGACCTGTAATAAGCTTTATAGCGCGGATTGCGTCATCATTGCCGGGAATAGGAAAATCAACCACACCGGGGTCACAGTTAGTATCAACTATTGAGACAATTGGAATGCCAAGCTTTCTTGCTTCGGCGACAGCATTTTCCTCACGCCTCGGATCAATCAGGAAAAGTGCGTCAGGAACGCTTTTCATCTCTGCTATTCCGGACAAATACCTTTCAAGTTTTGCCTGTTCTTTTAGAAGAACGGCTCTCTCTTTCTTTGTNAATTTTTCCCAGGAATTGTCTTCATCATACTTTCGAAGTTCAAGCATACGAGTCACGCGGCGGCGAATTGTCGGGAAGTTGGTCATAAGACCGCCCAACCAACGCTGATTGATGTAATACTGCCCGCAGCGCAACGCTTCCTCTGCTATCGTATCCTGCGCCTGGCGCTTTGTTCCCACGAAGAGAACAATTCCTCCTTCCTCCGCTGTTTTTCGGATAAATTCATAAGCTTTTTCAAGTCCACGTACGGTTTTTTGAAGATCAATGATGTAAACTCCGTTACGTTCTGTGAAGATGTATGGTTTCATCTTCGGGTTCCATCGCCTGGTCTGATGTCCGAAATGGACGCCGCATTCCAATAACTGCTTCATACTTACAACTGCCAAATGTTTCCCCTCCTATAATTTGTTTTTGCCTCCATAAGGGTCATTGTCCAATCCGGATCCAACCCGGACACGCCCGGATAAACTCGCCCTATGTGTGTTATTAAAAGACACCTGATTAGTATACCAAAAAAAATGAAAAAATAAATCGTTCTGTTATAACAACAATTACAGTATTTTTATAAGACACTATTATGATAGAGACGCAACGGTCCGCTATGAGTTTCGTGCCTCGCTTCCTAAGGATTCTGAGAAAAAGATGAAGGATTACTGTGCCTCATATGTTGGTTTTTGCTTCCAAAACAGGACGGACAGACAGTTCGGCACTTATTGCACTTTATTTTCCATTCGCCTCCGTTTTCGCTTCCAAATGCGTGAGTGAGGCAAACTTTCTGTTTCATTTCGGGTTCGCCTAAAGCAGAAACAGGGCAACTATCTATACATAAGGAACAACCCTTTGGACAGGGATCGCCCAAAAGCATTTCGTCAGGTTCAAAAACCGTATCTAAAAGAACAGCGCAAAGCCAAACCATGTTTCCATACTCCGGCGTTATTAACAATGTGTTTCTTCCTATTCTGCCAAGCCCTGCCGCTGCCGCGCAGTGTTTTGCGGATACAATATTACGGTATCTGCCTGTGCCCGCGTCATA
>WRNQ01000093.1 GCA_009776565.1 Synergistaceae bacterium
GTTAAAAATGGTTACGCATCCAATATAACAGAAGCATTTACAAAGTACCTGCAAGCAGGCGCCATTGGCTATGCTTCTCGTTTCCGAGCAGCTCCGGAAAAGTGTGTGTCAATAATCAGGGAATATGGCGGTCTTCCCGTACTTGCTCATCCATGGCAAACCAGTCCCGACTTATTTGACATAAGGGAACTGGTTATCAAATTAAAAGATTTTGGACTTTGGGGTATTGAATGTTATTCAAACTCTAATAATTCTGCCCATGTTTATGGTATCATTAAATTAGCGGGAGAAATTGGGCTCTATGTAACAGGCGGTTCCGATTTCCATGGTGATGATAACCATAATAATACTTTGGGAATAATGGTCCCTGACGATATTTTGCCTTGGGCAAGATTTTGCGGTGGATTATAAAATACTATATAATAGTATTAAATTGTGCTGTATGTTAATTGGAGGATGAGCAAATGAATTATATTGACCTTAGGAGCGATACTGTAACTGTTCCGAGTCGGCAAATGCGTGAAGCTATGTGCAATGCCGAAGTTGGCGATGATGTCTATATGGATGACCCAACGGTACATATACTTGAGAAAAAAGCCGCCGATATTACGGGCAAAGAAGCGGCATTGTATGTTACATCCGGAACTATGGGCAATATTACCTCACTTTTATCTCACGAAGTCCATGGATACTCTGTAATGGCTGGAAGAGACAGCCATATATCCAATAATGAGGGCGGCGGCGTTTCTACAATTGCGGGCGCTTTCTGCCTGCAAGTTAATGATGATTCGGGACTCCCTCTGGTTTCTGATATGGAGCTTAATTTGAAGACCGCAAAAAACGTACATCACGCTCCAACAAAACTGTTGTGCATTGAAAATACGCATAACAAAAGAGGAGGAATGGCATCGACAGTCGCGGAAATGAAAATAAGCGCTGACTGGGCAAGGGATAATAAAATGTCAATCCACCTTGATGGAGCTCGTATTTTTAACGCCTCAATTGCATGCGGCGAAAAAGTGTCCGATTACTGCGCGCTCGTCGACAGCGTGCAGATTTGTTTATCAAAAGGTCTTGGAGCTCCCATTGGAAGCCTTGTTTGCGGTCCCAGGGATTTTATAGAAAAAGCGCGTTTTTGGAGGAAAAGAATTGGCGGCGGATTACGTCAGGTTGGCATAATTGCGGCTGCCGGAATATACGCGCTTGATAATAATATTGAGAGAATGGCTCTCGACCATGAGAATGCAGCGGTAAAAAAGATTTTTGATTCTGCTGGTTTGAAAACTCTTGAAGTGGCGCGCCCTACAAACATGGTGTACTTTACTATATCTAACGCTTCAAAAACAAATGATTTTCTCGCCGCCTGTGAGAAGAGGGGAGTTAAATTTGGCGGGACGGGACCTGCCACGTTCAGGCTGGTGTTTCATCTGAATATCGACAACGAATCCGCGCTTTGCGCGGCTAAAATTATTATAGAAGAAGCTGAGCGTATTAATGCATGATTACAATAAGAAATTAAAAAATATTATATTATGGGGACTTGTTCTCCCCATTTTTTTATTGGCTGTGACGATAAATGCTGCAAATGCTTCTGACGCGTATACTGTATTTTGTTATGCCGGCGAAGATAGAATAGGAGAACTGTCTGCAAATAGAATTGACGACGTATACTGGGTAACGCTTAAAAGCGTTGCGGAGCTCCTTAAAATGAAACTCAGCTCTATGGGTGATGAAGTTTATGTCAGCAATAATAATTTGACAGTTAGGGTTGTCAAAAACGCTTCTGCTGCAAGAATTGGAAATAGACTGGTTTCATTGACCGAGATTCCAAGGGAAATAAACGGGTCTTTGTGTCTTGGCGAAAGGAGCTTAAATGCTTTATTTCAAAGAGCTTTAGGGAAAAATTCTAATTCTTTCGTATCGTTCAGGCTGGAGTATGATTTTTCAACTTCCTCTGCTTCTGAGAATAACAGTAATAATGAACACATTCTTTACAACGGATCTGTTGTAAGAACGGAAAGACAAACTAAAGCGGCGCCTGGCGAAAAAAATAAACCGGATGACACTTTTGCTCAAATTTCTGAAATCCGCTGGAGTCGTTCACAGCAGAAAATACGTGTTGTTTTAGCTTGTGTCGGAACAAAAGAGCCAATATTGAAAAAAGAAACAGATAAAATTACAGTAAGTTCAGCCATTTTCCCCAGTGGGGCCCGTTCGGAAGCAGAAGATAAAATTCAACTGAAAGAAGAAGGATCCTCTTTGATTTTTTCCGGAAAGTGGAAAAAAGCGGATATTATGGTGCTTAATAACCCTAAGAGGATAATGATTGAATTTACTTTTGACGAGGGAGTTCAACAAACTCAGAGCAGGAAAGAGCCTGAAGAAGCGGACACAAGTGAATATAAAGAATTAAATATTCCAGTAAGCAACAACATTGTAGTTCTCGATCCGGGACATGGTGGCCAGGACCCAGGCGCTGTGGCAAATGGGGTACAAGAGAAAAATGTTAATTTAGCAATAGCGCTTAAACTTGAGGGTGCACTTCAATCAAAAGGAATCCAAGTGAGATTAACCAGAAGGACTGACGTTTATTTAAAGCTTGCGGAAAGAACAGAGATGGCAAACAGACTTAATGCGGAAGTATTCGTGAGCATTCATGCAAACGCTTTACCAAAAGGAAGATCTGCAAAAGGATTTGAAATATATCTCATGGCGCTGCCAACTGATAATGACGCGCTTGAACTTGCAAAATTTGAAAACAGAGAGCTGGTAGACGGGAAAGCCAGCTCGACTGCTTCGGATAGTAAAACTCAGCTTTTATTGAGTATTCTTGGAGATATGCAACAAAATAATAAAATAATTGAAAGCACTGAATTGGCTGAAGTTCTCTATAAAGCGGGAAACCAATCAAGCCTGCCAATGAGAAGGGTTGCTCAGGCGCCATTTTTTGTGTTGAGAGGGGCGGCTATGCCGGCAATTTTACTTGAAACAGGATTCCTCACGGATAAAGCAGAGGCTAAATTGTTGACGCAGGCTGACTATCAACAGAAAATAGCTAATGCTATGGCTTTAGGAATCATTAATTACATGAGGAGGAAATAAAATGCCAAGGCGCGTTCATAAATATCGTGATGATGAAGGTAACATTTGGGAAGATGAATTAGAATATAACGCTAAACGCCGCCATTCTGGCGATGAACGTCCCAGAGCCCCTTTGATGCTAAGGGTTTTAGCTTGGACTGGTATAGTTTTGCTTTGTTTTGTCGGTGGATATATTGGAACATCATGGGGAATTAAATTTTTGAATCAGCAGGATCTGTTAGTTCAAAAAGATGTTATTACAACATCGGAAGATGCAAAAGATTTCGTTGAAAATCAAGCAACCCAAAACGCTATGCAAAGAGAAGATAATTTTGATTTGAAAAAGCTATCAATAAAATTATCTTATCCAAAAGACGAAAATCTTATATCTGAAACATTTGAATTAATATCGGGGATAAAAGAACAGGAAATAAAGGAGACGATTGAAAAACTCTTTTCGGTAAGTAAAATGTTCTCAAAGGAAGTTTTGGTAAGGCATGTATTTCGCAATGCTACTACTTTATATATAAATGTTTCGGGGCCATTTATCCCCATGTTGTCAAACGCGGGGCGGGAAAATAGTTCCCTTTTTATAAACGGTGTTGTCCAAACGATGAAAGATAACTTTCCTCCCATCAATGAAGTTAGATTTCTTGTAAACGGCAATATTACCTCAGCAGGCTCTCCCGTTGATTTAACAATAGCATGGAAATAGCTCCCTGAGCTGTTAATTACCGACAGGAGCTTAATCAACCTTGATTTTTCATAATATAAGGTAACATGGGCATGAAAGTGGTTCTTGCGAGTGGGAATAGAAATAAACACGTAGAATTTATAAAACTGCTTGAAGGAAGCGAGATTGAATTAGTCCCGCTCGTCGAAGAAATAGAAGTTGAAGAAAATGGAAATAGCTTCTTTTCAAACGCATGGATAAAGGCAAAAGCATGGTCGCGTAAAACAGGACTGCCTGCTCTTGCGGATGATAGCGGCGTTATTGTGAGGGCGCTAAATTGGAAACCGGGTATCCGTTCGGCAAGGATAATTGAAGGGACAGATAGTGATAGGAACAAGTGGCTTCTTGCAGAGTTAAAAGATAAAGCGGATAGATACGCCGAATACGTTTCAGCTATTGCTTTATGTGACTGTAAGAGCGGGTGGACCATAGAAACCGAAGGGCGTTGCCCCGGGGTGATTGATAAATGTGAACGAGGCAATTTGGGCTTTGGTTATGACCCGCTATTCATTCCAAATGGTTACTCTGGCACATTCGGAGAGTTATCGGCTGAAGTGAAACTAAAAATATCGCATCGATCGATAGCATTGTATAAACTTCTATATGTTGTTTTTCACTCTTCTGTGATAAAATCTTAACTCGGCTTTAAAAATGAATAGGCTTTTTTTATCCGCAATGATTAGAAATTAGTTTAATAAAGTAATTGGGAGGGGTTTTCGAGTGAGGACTTTTTTATCTATAGTCCAGATAATTTTAAGTATTGTTCTTATATCTGTAATATTGATGCATCAAAGAAAACAGAGTGGATTTTCCGGAATATTCGGGGGCGGAACTCAGGCGGATATGGGAGGGCAATGGCAGCGTTTTAATACATTGACNAAGATTACAATTGTACTTGCTATATTATTTATGTTGCTCTCGATTGTTCTGGTTTTGATATCCGGGTAATGTTCAGTAATTTTGAAGATGTAGAAAAGTTCAATGTACCAAATGAACGCCTCAAAAGCGCCACGCACGAAGAAATAATCAGTGGAGCTACAACTGATGTATATTTTGTAAAAATACGCGGAGTTCTTGAAAAAATCGGGCGGCTCAACGTTTTAGTTGCAGCGGAAATATTTGCGCGATCCAAAGGCGTTTTTGCGGGGCTTCAAGAAGTGAAAACAATTCTTACACAGAAAAATCTTCAAGTTGAAGCAATTGCGGAAGGAGAATCATTTTCCGCCGCTGAGGTAATAATGACAATTCGTGGCTCTTATGCCGATTTTGGAATATATGAGACTACGATTTTAGGTATTTTGGCAAGCTCGTGTGGATGGGCTACACGCGCAAGAGAATGTGTTGAAGCTGCCGGAGGCAAGTCGGTGCTTTCGTTTGGCGCGCGGCATTTGCATCCTGCGGTTTCGTCTGTAATGGATTACATTGCTGTGAAATTTGGCGGCTGTAGCGGCGCCAGCAGCATTCTCGGCGCTAAGTTATGCGGATTAATGCCGTCCGGGACAATTCCCCATGCTGCGGTGCTTCTTACAGGAGATACGCTTGAGTTAGCCAGGGTTTACGATGAAGTTTTACCTATGGGAGAGTCTCGTACATTTCTTGTGGATACTTTTAAGGACGAAGCTGAAGAGACTCTGCGTTTAGCTGATGCTCTTGGCGACAAACTTAACGCGGTAAGGCTTGACACTCCGGGCGAACGCGGCGGGGTTACAGCTGGGCTGGTCAGAGAAGTGCGATCAAGGCTTGATCAAGCAGGATTTAACGCTGTAAAAATAGTGGTTTCAGGTGGACTTGATCCTGATAGGATAAGATTGCTTGTTGATGCCGGAGCTGATATTTTTGGTGTTGGCAGTTTCATTTCACATGCAGAACCTATTGATATGACGATGGATATTAAGGAAATAGAAGGCGTAAATATAGCAAAACGAGGACGTATTCCAGGTTTACGCAGTAATTCAAGATTAAATAAAGTGTCTTTATGATAGTGATTTCCCGCTTGCATGGTTCCCCCTGTAAACTTACGCAAGCGGTGTACCAATGACGATAGAGGAGGAAATAGGATGATTGGCATAAGTTCCTACATGGCCAAGAAAGAAAATGTAGAAAGACAGTGGTTTTTGATTGACGCCACAGATAAGCCGATTGGGCGTATTGCAGCAACGGTAGCGAGAGTGCTTACAGGAAAACACAAGCCAACTTTCACGCCGCACGTTGACTGCGGTGATTTTGTTGTTGTAATCAATATTGATAAAGTGAAATTTACCGGCAAAAAAGACGAACGCACTAATTATCAGTATTACACGGGACATACAGGAGGACTCAGGATTATTCCGTGGGGAAGAATGCGGGCTGACAAGCCTGTTAAATTATTTGAGAGCGTTGTCAAAGGAATGCTTCCAAAAACTCGTTTGAAATATCAACGTAAACTTAAGGTTTACGCTGGCGACACACACCCACATGCCGCACAAGTTCCTGTGGTTCTTGAAATTTAATATTTTACGGTAAAAGGAGGAAAGATTAGATGGAAACTCCGATGTATTTTTGGGGAACCGGACGTCGTAAAAATGCTCTTGCCAGGGTACGGATACGTCCCGGCGATGGAGTAATAAAAATAAATGAACGCGAGGTCGAAGAGTATTTTCCTCGTTTAGTTTGGCAGACGCAGATTCTTCAATCGCTTAGAGTAGTAAACCTTGATGGTAAAGTGGATGTGTTTGCCCGGGCTACAGGCGGCGGGCTAACCGGTCAAGCCGGCGCAGTAAAGCTTGGCATTGCGCGCGCACTTCTAAAACTTAATCCGGAGCTTCGCCCGCTATTGAAAAAAGAGGGGCTGTTGACACGGGATCCGC
>WRNQ01000094.1 GCA_009776565.1 Synergistaceae bacterium
CAGATACAAAACATAGATTGATAAATTATCGCTTTCTTGCGGGTTCAGGTCAGTTTGAGTATAATGACAATGTAAAATTCAAAAACTAAGGAGCGCTATATGAAATACCACCTTATACATATAGGTTTTGGGAATATGGCGATAGCGGAGAGAATTGTAGCTATAATTCAACCTGGGTCGTCACCTACGAGACGCCTTAAAGAAGACGCCCGGGAAAATGGGCGGCTGATAGACGCTACGCTGGGACGAAAGACGCGCTCAATAATCATTACAGACAGCAATCACATCATACTCTCCGCAATTCATCCTGAAACTATAGCTTCAAGGATTGATGGGGATGATGGGGATAGCAGCAATGGAGAACAATGACGATATGTTTTTTGGAGATATGAGCCATCAAAATGATTCATTGCCGGTTAAAGAAAATGAAGCCAAAGGCATGGGAACATTATTTATATTATCAGGTCCGAGCGGAGTTGGTAAGGGAACTCTGCGTAAAGCAATAATGGATCTTGGAAATATAAGTTTCGCGGTATCATGTACGACGCGCCCGCCAAGAGAAGGAGAGACAGACGGAATAGATTACAGGTTCATTACATCAGAAGAATTTAATGTAATGCTAGATAAATCTTTGTTTCTTGAACATGCTTTTGTCCACGACTATATGTACGGAACATTGCTCAGCGACGTTGAAAACGTACTTAAATCAGGGGAGGACATAATTCTTGAAATAGATGTTCAAGGAGCGTTTCAAGTGAAAAGTAAAATGGATTGTATTTCAATATTTATATTACCTCCTTCTATTGAAACCTTAGAAGATAGATTGCGAAGCAGAAAAGCGGATAGTGATGAAAGAATAATACTGAGGCTAAAAAACGCTGAATACGAAATAAGCCGTTCAGGAGAGTTTGATCATAGTATTATAAATGATTCCTTAAGTCAGGCAATAGATGAACTTAAAAGCATAATCATCAGTTATAGAAATTATTATGGAGGAAAAAACAAATGAAATTTTATGATATCGATGTATTAGCAAAAAAGTATGGAGACGGCAATAAATATCTTGCAACTTCTCTTGTAGCTGAAAGCGCTTGCCGTTTAAGTGAAAAAAGAAATACCGGCGAAAATAATCCCGATAAAGAAAAATACCTTTCCGAGATTTTGGCGCAATTTGATAAAGGCGTGGATATAACGCAAGTTGCGCAAGAAAATGTTAATAGCAAAGACATTCCTGTAGAAAGCGTCGCTAATGAGTAGAATCCTTTTAGGAGTAACAGGCGGTATCGCTGCATACAAAGCTCCTGAGGTAACGCGGGCTTTTATTAAAGAAGGGCACGAAGTAGAAATTATTCTGACAGAAGCGGGCGAACAATTCGTAAGCCCTTTGGCTCTTGCCACTTTATTGGAGAAAAAAATATGGAGGCAATCAGATTTTTTATCTTCCGGGTATGGGTGGCAAATACCCCATATTAGTCTCTCAAGATGGGCTGATGTGCTTGTGATTGCCCCCTGTACAGCTGAAACTCTATCCGGTTTAGCTTCCGGAAGAGCCGAATCTCTATTGTCAGCTACTGCTCTTGCTCTGCCTGAGTATAAACCTGTTGTGGTTTTTCCCGCGATGAACACTAACATGCTTTCCAATGCCGCTACCGTTGAAAATATGAGAATACTTAATCAAAGAGGTATTTTCGTAATAGACCCTGATAGCGGAATGCTTGCTTGCGGTGAGGAAGGAAGAGGGCGGCTGCCGTCACCAGAAGACATAATAGAAGAAACACGGAGAGCGGTTTATATAAAAAGCAGCGAACCTCACAAACTGATGCTCGGCAAAAAAGTTCTGATAACATCCGGGGCTACGCAGGAGTATATTGATCCTGTGAGATTCATATCAAACGCCAGCAGTGGAAAAATGGGCGCCGCTCTTGCAAGGACAGCATGGAGAAGAGGGGCTGAAGTCAGAGTTATTCTTGGCGCTCATACCGCTTCACCGGTTCATGGTGTAAATACTATCGACGTCATTTCCGCGTATGATATGTTGATAGCTGTTTTAGAAAATCTCGAATGGGCAGATATTATCGTAAAAGCTGCAGCGGTAAGTGATTATCGCGCAGAAAACCTTTCGGACGAAAAAATTAAACGCGAGGGGAACAGCGTTCTTTCAGTGAATCTTATCCAGAATCCTGATATAGCGTTTGAAATAGGCAAACTTAAACGTGATGACCAAATTCTCGTCGGCTTTGCTTTGGAAACAGATAATATGATAGAAAACGCTGTAGCGAAGATGAAACGCAAGAATATGGACAGGATAATTCTAAATGGCGTACGCGCATTGGGCGCCGATATAAATGATGTTACGCTAATAAGGCGCAACGGTTCTAATGTTTCATTTGACGGAAGTAAAGAGGATATTGCCAACGGATTATGGGATGACTTATCTTGATGTAATAGTTCCCGGTCCCTGGTGGAATCCTCTGACTTATACAATAAGTCCGGATGTTATTCCACCCTGCGGCGCGCGCGTCCGTGTTCCGGTAAAAAGTTCGCTTCGCGTTGGATTTGTTTCCGGAGCAATTAATGATAGCGAACGCGTAAAAGGTAACATAGAGTATAAAGAAATAGCTGAAATTCTTGACAACGATTCGGTGTTTGGCACGAACCTCTGGAATTTGGCGTTATGGGTTGGGCATTATTTCATGTGCGGCGCGGGAGAAGTTATTAAAGTCATATCCTCGTCTCAGATGCTAAAAGGGATTCCGGTTTTACAAAGCAACGCGACTTTTTGCGAAAAAGGGTCAAATAAACATAGAAAATTTTTTGAGAGCGAGTGCTATCTCCCATATGATTCGGATCGCGAAGATTACTACATAAACCGGCTCGCCGAATTGGGCGGGGATGGCGCAGCTCTTGTTTTATTCCCGGAACGTACGGTTGCTAAACGTTTTTACGAGTCACTTCCTCCAAAATTGAAGGATTGCGCTTTATTCTGGGAGAATAAGACGGCAAAAAATTTCTGGCGTAATTGGTCAGATGTCCGTAGCGGCAATATAAAGTACGTAGTTGGAGGCCCATCTGCCGTATATTCGCCATTTCCCGATATTTCTCTCGTTATAGTGGAAGACGAAGCAAACCCTGCTTATGTCTCAATCCGCTATCCGAGTTTGCCTGTACGCAGCATAGCCGGTCAATTGGCCTTGATTTCAGGTTCAGAGCTCATTCTTGGCGGAAGGCTTCCATCAGCTAAATCCTGCTCCAGAAAAAAGATTAAATGCAGTTTCATACCGTCAAAGGATTTATTACATTTTGTTGATATAAAAGACGGTTTACGCGCGCCGGTTAAAGGAATTGAAAAAACTCTTCCTATAAGCAAAACGCTTGTGTCGGAGACAGTAAAATGCCTGAACGAAAATTTAACGGCTTTATGGATATACGATCGCAAAGGATACGCAGTTGAAGTGCTATGCGAAAATTGCGGACACGGCTTATTGTGTCCGGTTTGCGGTTCTGTGATGACAGCGGAGAATGATGTTTTGGATGGAGAAATTGATTTATACTGCCGCAGGTGTTCGAATCGTAAGAAGTTGCCCGAATCCTGTTCTGTTTGCCATGGAAGCTATTTCGTAGGCGTAAAACCCGGATTGGAAGCGCTTAAGTCCATGAGCGTAGCGCTTTGTAAACGGGAGCTGAAAAAGGTGACAGTTGAAAATAAGCTGGTTGTTGGAACCCGGCAGATATTGTCCCTTTGCGATAAAAAAAGTGTTGGGCTTGTAGGCTGGATAGATATTGATCTTGAAGCCTATAAAACTGACTATACATCACGGTTTAACGCTTTCAGTATGGTTTGGGAATCATTATGGAGAGGGATGAAGAGAACCGAAACTTCAAAAAGGACGAATGAAAATCTGAACAGGCGGGTTGTTATTCAAAGCCGGAATCCGGCAAAAGGCTGGCAAATTGGCTTGAAATCCGGTTGGGAGTATTTCTGGAGCAAAGAGCTCTCCGAGAGGGAGGAACTTGAATTTCCGCCTTTTAAGCCTCTTATAGAAATAGAGGTTTCAATAAAAGAGAGTGAAAAGCTTGCAAAACTCTTAGAAGAGAGTGGATATACGGTGATGAGTTCAACAATCCCGCACAATGGGAAATGTTTTATTTGGTTGTCAACGCTGTCGTTATCGACTCTCGAAAAAGTTTTATCTTCACGATTTTCAATTAATAAAAGCAGATATGGTTATCCGCGTGTTAGAATCTTTGTGGAGTGATTTATATGAAAAATTGGGAAAAAATGGCGGAACAAATGGTTGAAATGCAGATTATAGCTCGTGATGTTATCAACGAAGCTGTATTATCAGCCATGCGCAATGTTCCAAGGCATATTTTTGTTCCGGATGATTGCGTCAGTGACGCATACATTGACCGGCCTCTTCCTCTTGGAGAGTTCCAAACTATATCTCAGCCTTACATAGTTGCTCGTATGACGGAGCTTCTGGAAGTTGAAAGCGGGATGAAGGTACTTGAGATTGGAGCGGGTTCAGGTTATCAGGCTGCTATACTTTCATACCTTGGCGCCAACGTGTGGGGCGTGGAACGGGTCGAAGAACTTGTAATGCGAGCAAAAAACAGTCTTGCTGCCGCTAATTTACGCGCTAACATAATTTGGAAGGATGGCTCTGATGGTTATCCCGATGAGGCGCCATACGACAGGATAATAATTACGGCGGCTGTAAAAGTGATAGAGCAGACTTGGATTGATCAATTGACGGAAAATGGTTTATTGCTTGCTCCGGTAAAAGTATCAGGGCAGGTAGAAAGGCTTCTTCTCCGAAGCAAAAACGGCGAAGATAAGTGGCGCGAGTATTGTCGTTTTGTGCCGCTGATGCGCGGTACACTATGAAATTGAGTTTTAAAGTACGCGACGTAGCCCACGGGGGAATGATTGCAGCATTATATGTTGCTGTCACCATATTATTTGCTCCCGTTTCTTTTGGGCAAATACAATTGCGCGTTTCTGAGGCTCTGACATTGCTTCCTTTTTACATGCCTGTCGCTGTGCCTGCACTTTTTATTGGGTGTCTCTTATCCAATTTCATAGCCGGTTTGGGTTTATGGGATGTTGTCTTTGGCAGCGGAGCGACGCTTTTAGCAGCGTGGCTCAGCTCGAAGGCGCCAAATCTTTGGCTTGCGGCTCTGCCACCTGTTGTCGTAAATATGGTGGTTATTGGAGCTTTGTTGCATTGCATAATTGATGTTCCTTTTTTGATAACCGGTCTTTATATAGGGTTGGGGCAAGTTACGGCTTGTTATGTTTTCGGAATACCGTTGATGCAGATTTTAGAAAAATATTCGTTCATAAAGAGACGGAAGTAGTTTACGAAAAAAGGAGACGCGCTATGCGGCTAATAGCTTATCTCATTGCAATTACATGGGCAATCTACTGTTATTCAAACACATATTTTTTTATGCCCGTTTATCTTGATTTACATGGATTTCCAAAAGAGCTTACAGGAATGCTCATAGGCGCTTTTTACGCGGCGACAACTCTCGTACGCCCGTTTGGCGGAATAATTACTGAACGAGTGGGGATAAAAAAAGTTCTTATTATTTCGGCGATAAGTTGTGTTTGTGCCGCGTCCCTTAAATTTTTCACGATATCATTTACACCGCTTTTATTGATTCGCATCCTCATGGGTTGCTCTTTCGGAACGTTTGTTGTGGCGCTCACAACATACCAATCGTTGATAATTCCCGAAGAGTCGCGCGGAGTTGCTTTTGCGTATATTTCAATAGGCTCGCTCGGATGCCTGGCAACTGTGGTTCCTTTGGCTGATCTGCTGTTATCTTACTCATACGAAAAGCTTTACCTTTTATTGCCAATTATCGCGGCGTTAGTATGTATATTTCTTGCTATAAAGCTCCCGCCGTTGCCGGAAAATGTAATTAAAACGCCTGAAAACCAGGTATGGGGGACGTGGAAAGAGCTTTACGAAGATACTCCTTTTTGGAGAATAGTCGCATCGAACTCGCTATTCAGCCTATGCGACGCAACAAATGTTTACCTGCCGGCGTTTGCCATTGCAATGGGGCTGGTCCCCTCAACGTTCTCAGTAGCAACAGTAATAGGAGCGTTTACAGTCCGGACTTTGGGCAGAATAGTTTTTACCATTTTTCCGCGATATGCGCTTGCCGGACCGTCGCTTTTCGTTATGGCGCTCTCACTGTACCTTAGCGCACGAGTGGCAAATAACACATTATTTTTTGTGTGCGGGCTGCTTTTTGGCGTAGGGATGGGTTATGGATATCCGGTGCAGCTTTCATTGATAGGTGATCTTGCCCCTGAGAAATTACGCGCTAAACTATCGTCTTTGGTTCATTTCTGCATTGATATAAGCTGGTTTATTATTCCTCTCTTCATGGGTTTCGCAATTCCGCATATTGGAGAAGTAGGAGCAATGAAGGCGCTCTCAATTATTTGCATGATTTTTGGAATTTTAGTGACCGTCATGTGGCGTAGGTACGGAAAAACGCTGAGAGATTAGAGCTGAGAGATGAGAACTGGGGCGATGGTTGTGGTTGGGAGCGCGGGCTACCCATACGATTATAAATAGCGGTGATTGTGGTTATGGTGCACAAACCCCCGTCGACTTCGTCGACACCCCCTTTGA
>WRNQ01000095.1 GCA_009776565.1 Synergistaceae bacterium
AAAAACCAGGCCGGCGAGATAATAGTACCCGAAGGCAAAGTAATGACGGACGACGAAATATGGAACATGAATTGGTTCGTTGAGGGCGTCAAGGGAGATATACCGAAATAAGATGAGCATTGGCAAGCTGCCGCCGGATGTCCTTGAGCGGGAAATTCTTAAATTTCGCGGAGCTTCCCGCGCGGATGTCCTGATTGGTCCGGGGATTGGCGAAGACGCAGCTCTTATAAGATTTTCAGGTAGTCAAAGTTTTCCGCTGCTCGTAGTTTCTTCGGACCCAATTGTAGGGGCAAGCGAGGGCGCGGGAAGATTATTGGTGCATATAAACGCCAATGATATAGCGTGTAAGGGCGGAGACCCGCGCTGGTTTATCGTTACATTGATTGTTCCGGCGCATGACGGGCTTGAATGTATCGTAAAAATCATGAGCGAAATTGATGAAACATGTAAAGAGCTTGATATAGCAATTGTTGGCGGACATACGGAGATTACGGATCGTTACCTCCAGCCTGTTATCGTTGGAACCATGTTTGGGGAGACTGATTATTGCATGGATGCTTCAAATATCTGTGACGGAGACGTTATCTTAATGACCCGCCACGCGGGGTTGGAAGGGATGTCGATAATTGCAGCCGACCGCCTAGATCTTCTTTCCGGTTTTGCAGAAAGCGAGCTTCTTGAAATAAAATCCTGGAGCAGGGAATTATCGGTAATTCAAGCCTCGCGCGCGCTCCGGGGCATCGCCCGCGTTATGCACGACCCAACGGAAGGCGGAGTTATGGGGGGAATATACGAACTTAAAAGGATGAGCGGGCTTTCTGTGGGAATAGATATCTCCAAAATTTCTATTTCGCCGTTAACTCGTAAAGCAGCGCTTTCAATTGGATTTGATCCGCTTCACCTTATATCTTCCGGTGTTTTATTGGCTGTTCTACCAGAAGATAAAGCTGATGAAGCAGTTATGAGACTTAAAGAACTTAAAATAGAGTCGGCCGTCATAGGGAGAATAATTAAGGACAGTATAAGAGACGAAGCTGCAGAAAAGCTGGACGCTCATGAAGAATTATGGGATATACTAAGAAAGTAGTATAGGAGGATATTATGTCTTCAGATGGGAAGAAAATATTTAACGTTAAAAACTGGTTAATACCTTTTTCTGCTTTATTCATAATTTTGGCCTATCTTTCTTATTTAACGCTGTCCCTTTTACTTCAGCCTTTATCATGGGCTGTTTTATTAGCGTTCCTTACGTATCCCGCGTATACTTTTTTACTCAAAAGATTATTACGCGGAAAGTACACTAACATCTGCGCTTTAATTATGACAATTTTTATTATATTTGTCATTATAGCTCCAACTATCGTAGCCGGTTCGATGATGGCAAAAGAAGCTATTGATTTTTACAACCAGCGGAGAGAACGATCTTTTTCAATCGACGATGTACTTACGCCGGAAATTTCACGCTTTGTAAATTCCGTTATGAATGATTATCCAAAATTGGAGGAATTATCGCGGGACTTAATGAAAGACATCAGCGTATATATTTTTCAGACAGCAAGGGGTTTTTTGGGAAATACTCTTGGACTCGTATATAGCCTTTTAATTATATTCATATCTTACTTTTTCCTTATAAGAGATGGGCATGTAATTTTAAACTATATTAAGGACATTGTTCCGCTTGTTGAAGAAGAACAGATGAAATTTATGATTCGGGGAAGGGATACATTAAGGGGAGTCGTTTATGGAATAACGTTTACTGCGGTAATACAAGGTATTCTTGGCGCAATAGGTTGGTGGATAGTTGATATGCCTGCACCTTTTTGTTTGGGGCTTTAATGGCATTCATGGCGCTTATTCCTCTCATTGGAACCCCTTCCGTATGGCTGCCTGGCGCTATTCATCTTTATTTGAGCGGAGATTATATGAATGCGTTAATACTGTTGCTTTGGGGAATTTTTGTAGTAAGCATGATGGATAATATTATGCGACCAAAATTCACATCTGATAAGGCAAATATAAGCACTTTTCTTGTTTTCATTGGCGCCTTTGGCGGAATCATTGTTTGGGGGTTCCTTGGAGTGTTTATAGGTCCTTTAATACTAAGCCTGTCTGTTTTTTTGCTTGACAGTTACCGGGAAATATGGAAGTTATCTTTAAAATCAGAAATTGGCATTGGCAAAAAGGGGTTTTCATAATCCTGCTGGATTATGTAATCATGTNAATTGAGTACAATTAGTATTTAAAACTTTTTGGGGGGTAAAGTGAATGAAATTCTTATTGTTGCTGTTGGCTGTATTGTCTGGGGCAGTTGCTTTATTTTATGCTTGGATGGAATATCGTAAGGTCAATAGATTCAAAGTAGAGAATCAGAAAATAGTTGAGCTTTCATCAATTATTCACAAAGGCGCCATGGCGTTCCTTAAAAAGGANTACATGTGGCTTGTCCCGTTCGTATTGATAGTTTCTATTATATTAATGATAGCGCTTTCGGTTGCATCGGGGATTTCATTCTTTATTGGCGCCTTATGCAGCGGTTTAACTGGCTATATTGGAATGTATGTAGCTACTCATGCAAATGGGAAAACAGCTTTTGCGGCTTCGTTGCCTTCGGGAGAAAGCGGCGCTTTGGGTATTGCTTTCAGCAGCGGAAGCATTATGGGTATGATCGTTGTTGGAGTAGGTGTGATAGGTGTATCATTTTGCTTCTTTTTCTGGTCTCCTGTAACTATTTCCAGTTTTGGAATGGGCGCTAGTAGCATAGCTCTTTTTGCGCGCGTTGGCGGAGGAGTTTTTACAAAAGCTGCTGATGTCGGAGCGGACCTGGTTGGTAAAGTTGAAGAGGGTATCCCCGAAGATGACCCCCGTAACCCAGCCGTCATTGCCGACAATGTTGGAGATAATGTTGGAGACATAGCGGGAATGGGAGCTGACCTTTTTGAGTCCTATGTAAACTCTATTATAGCCGCAATGGCTATTGGCATTGGCACAACTATGACCGGCGTTGTAGCGTCAACTTTCCCGCTTATCCTTGCAGGATGGGGAATAATTGCATCAATCTTTGGCTGTATTTTGGTATGCAATACTGATAAATTACCAAAGAAAATCATTGAATTTGNAAATAAATTCTCTCGTATTAAGGATGGTCTTGAGTTACTGCAAAGCGGAAGTAATCCCGCGCTTTCCTTAAGAATTGGTACTTTCGGCGCCGGAATAATAATGATTGTTGGCTCTTTCATTTTAAGCATCCTTTTCTTTGGACTGGAAAGCCTTCAGGTTTTCTTTTCCGTAGTATCCGGCGTTTTAGTTGGGGTATTGATTGGTTTCGTTACTGAGTTTTATACTTCGAGCGATTTCAGACCAGTTAAAGATATAGCTATTGCTTCAAAAACAGGCGCCGCTACCGTTATCCTTTCAGGATTAGGGCTTGGTATGCTGTCAACAGGATTTCCTGTTTTAATGATAGTGATAGCAACTCTTATTAGCTTTTGGCTATATGGCGTATATGGCGTGGCGTGCGCGGCGGTTGGCATGCTTTCCATTACCGGAATAGCTCTAAGCGTTGACGCTTATGGTCCGATAGCGGACAATGCAGGCGGTATCGCTCAAATGAGCGACTTACCGCTTGAAGTACGTAAAACCACNGATAAACTTGATTCAATTGGAAATACGACAGCTGCAATGGGAAAAGGGCTTGCAATTGGCTCTGCGGCGTTGACCGCGCTTTCTTTGTTTGTAGCATATGCTCTTGCTGCGGGAATCCAGACAATAGACCTTGTTGACCCAAAGGTCATGAGCGCTTTGTTGCTTGGCGGCATGCTGCCGTTCATATTCTGCGGTCTTTCGATTACAGCCGTTGGGCGGGCGGCGGAGAAAATGATAGGCGAAGTACGCCGTCAATTCCGTGAAATTGTCGGAATAATGGAAGGTACTGCTCAACCTGAATATGAGAAATGCGTGGAAATTTCGACACAAGCCGCGTTGCATGAAATGGTGCTTCCGGGCGTTATTGCTCTTGTTTCTCCTTTGTTTGTAGGATTCCTCCTTGGTAAAGCCGCTCTTGGCGGCCTGCTTGCGGGGGCGATTGTCAGCGGGGTTATGCTGGCTCTTTTCATGGCAAATGTGGGCGGAGCATGGGATAACGCAAAGAAATATATAGAAGAAGGTAATTACGGCGGAAAGAAAACATCTCAACATGCTGCCGCCGTTATCGGGGATACAGTTGGAGATCCATTGAAGGATACAGCCGGACCAAGCCTTAATATACTGATAAAGCTTATGACGGTTATTGCGCTTGTAATTGCGCCTCTCCTCTAATACCAGCTTAAAATCGAGCGTATGCTTCGTTGGATTTGCTCCCCTTGCTCGGCGTAGGTCTGTCTACGCCTTCGCTTCAGNTCGCAAAAGCCGCCTAGCCTACGCTCGATTTTAAGTCAGCAGAATAAACTGGTTATTGATTTAAAAAATATTCTGGGCGAATTCTCGGAAATAAAAGAATTCGCCCATTTTTTCAAAACTTGCTTAGGAGATTTATATGCAAAACGATTTTGTATCACAAATAAAAGACAAACTGGACATAATAGAAATAATATCTGATAGGGTAAAGCTTAGAAAATCCGGGAACAGATGGCTGGGCCTCTGTCCGTTTCATAATGAAAAGACGCCGTCTTTCAGCGTTTCACAGGAACAACAGTTCTATCATTGTTTTGGTTGCGGAAAAGGCGGCGATATTTTTACATTTGTCATGCAAACTGAGGGGTTGAATTTCAGCGAAGCATTGGAATTATTGGCNGNTCGGGCTGGGATTGAAATAAGTGAGAATGAAAAATCAAGAGGTAAAAATAAATCCNGCTCTGTGCANGAAACGNTGGAACTTGCAAACTCATTCTTCAGGCGTGGCTTAAATTCTCCGGAAGGTTCCGTCGCCAGGGCGTATTTAGACCGAAGAAACCTTTTAAATAATGCGCCCGAACGTTTTGAACTTGGGTGGAGTCAGCCAACATGGGACGCGCTCGCACGGTTTTTTAAAGAAGAAAAGATCAGCGATAAGGAAGCTTTAGACTCAGGGCTGTTCATTGAAAGCCAAAGAGGTTTATATGATAGATTCCGGGGAAGAGTAATGTTCCCAATAAGAGATTTATCGGGAAGGCTTGTTGCGTTTGGAGGTCGTTTAATCGAAGGAGACGGAGCCAAGTACATCAATAGCCCGGAAAGCGTGGTTTATAACAAAAGGAAAAATCTGTATTTGTTAAATATAGCTAAAAACGAAATTAAACGTAAAAAACGTGCGGTTATCGTCGAAGGCTATATTGATGCCATAAGGATGCACGCGTGCGGATACCAGGAGACAGTGGCGACGCTTGGAACTGCGCTTACAGAGGAACATGCTTTATTNATAAAAAGATTTTGCGACAGGTGTTATCTTTGTTATGATTCTGACACAGCAGGTAAAGAGGCTTCTTTAAGAGCCTCACGTATACTTGCTTCCGGCGGGATAGAAGTTAATATCGTATCTCTTCCTCAAGGCCAGGACCCGGACGCTCTGCTATCGAGCGGGGAAGAAGGCGCCGCCTGTTTTGAGAAAGCGTTAAATGAGTCTCTTCCGATTGTTTTATACCTTTTGGAGGAAGCAAAAGTACTGATAGATGATTCACAAACGCGTAAAAATGGTGAAGAGTTTCTTTTAAATGGGATATCCGGACTTGAAGATATCAATATTGCCAAATATGCCAATAAATTAGCCGGAATTTTGGATTTATCGGTTGCACAATTTTGGCAGATACTTAATAAAAATCGTCGCAAAAATGTAAGCAGTATAAAACAAATAGAGCCAGAAATTGATATTGAATATAAGTGTTCGGAAATATCTGAAATTGAACCTATTGAAGCTGCTTTATGCGCGCTTTTATGGCGGGATGAAGAAAAAAGAGCTGATATCCAGGTTATTGATTTATTGAATTTAGTTTCAAGCCCTGTAGTAAAACAGATTGTATTTGCTATATTCAATAATTCCCCTTCCGAGTTGGAAGAAAGATGGCATATGACAGGAGATGAACTACCGTTTCAAATCATTGCAAGCGGCGTAAAATTTTGTGAAGAGTTGGATGAAAAGGATAAATGGGCTATTGTTTTCGAAGAATTGAATCGCAAAAGCCTGAAAAAACGTTATAACGAGTTACGCTCCAAAATGCGCCTTGGAAAAGCGGCAGATGACGAAATCTCTGAGATGAATAAGCTTGCGATAACACTTAAAGTAAAAGACAAAGGTGATATTTCTTTGGGAATACAATAATTTAAACTGACTCAGGGAAATTGACTAAAAGGCAAAAAAAATATAAAAAAGGGCTTGCTTTTTTTTACGTTCGGAGTTATATTATCCAAGCTGTCAAGAAAAGGGTTATAAAACTTGATTGAGAGCGAATAACTTGACAAAAGAATACAGTGTATAGATGAGATGCAAAAATATTGTAACAAGTAATACAAGCCAAGTGCAAGATCTTGTGCAAAAGATTAAACAAATGGTTAATATGTAAAAGGTAAGCGAAGAGCTTAAGCTATACAGAATTAACTGAGAGTTTGATCCTGGCTCAGGACGAACGCTGGCGGCGTGCTTAACACATGCAAGCTGAACGGGTCAT
>WRNQ01000096.1 GCA_009776565.1 Synergistaceae bacterium
ACGGGCAAGCCCATTCTTTCCTCCAGCAGCGGTTTGATAAATCTGGCGCCGGCAGACCCGAGGCAGGCGGAGTATGGTCTTGGAACTGGTACGAACCTTCAGTCGACATGGGATATAGCGTTGCAGCACGGAGACCATCTTAATAACCCCAGAGATTTCCAAAAATACTGGGAAGATAAGATGGAGCCCTATGTGATGAAATTCATGGCAGACAGAGGCGTTGGATCGCACCATTACATAGACGGAACAATAGGATGCATGAATCCTGACAGATATGGCATTTATTACACAGGAGAACTTGACGGCAATAACAACAATATCCCGGATGGCACGGGAATCCCGTCCGGCGGCAATGAAGGCGCGATGTTCGACCCCGCGCACATGTTCAACGCGCTGCCGCTCAAGCCGTGTCTGAGCGCCCTTGTCGAGAGCAGAAGTTCGGGTATTCAGGCATATCCGAAACGCGTTTATTCTCAGTATTCAGGCGGAGAGGCAATGATAGCTTTTACGGCTGAAAATGCCGCAGAAGTGAAGAAATTTGTCGGGGATATGCGCGATAAGATTACTGAAAGAGGTAAGGCAGCTTACGCGAACTCCACAGACCCTGAAGATACCGTTTATAACCTGATGAAAATGGTTAAGAGGACAGTCACGAACGAGGACTGGATAATCCCCAGCGGAGATAAAGTTGCGCTTCCCACCGCGTTCTGGAATACCCGAGGCGCTAAGCCTATGGTATATCGTACTCGACCGACAGCGTACATACTTCCTTCCGATGTACCAATGAATTTCGACGTCTCGAAGCGCCTGGTATTCAATGGAGCGCAGGTCGACGTTCTGACCCAGGACACGATAGTGGAAGTGGAAGTTTTCGGCGACGCTCTGCCTATGGCGTCAAAGAGATACCACGACAGCGCGAGGCGTATAGTTATTGCTCCGACAGACGCGCAGATGGAAAACGCGAACTATGTAAGGGCGTCGGATTTAGTTCAATGGTCGCCAAACTTTTGGATTCAGGATCAGCCCAATACGCTTCCCGTTCAAACTGTGACTGTTCCAAAGGGCAGCTTTGTTATATACATGTCCCAGCCCACGGCAAGGATGATAGCCACAGTCATGGAACCTGACGCTGAACGCAGTTATACCCGATGGAGCCTGGCCCGTCAAATACAGGCCGGAGACGCGCGGGGAGTGAGCGTACCTTACCGCTACATGAAGGAAACGCGTCTTCCAACAAAGCCGCTTTTCATGGCATGGCCTCAGGCAACCGGCGCTGGAATGATGGAAGTTGAACCGCTGAGCGGGACTGAGTTTGACAAACTTGTAACGACTTATTTCAATGGCAATAAAATTGAGAAGGTATTACTTGCGGAGACGCTCTATGCCAAGGTTGACTCCACTATCAAGATGGGCTTCTCTTTCCTTTCAAGGGAAGAACTAAGGAACGATATGCCGAAGGCGGACTTTTTCTTCTGGAACTACAAAACAGAACAATATGATAATATTAAACGCAACGCCGATGGCACGGTATTCGTTGGAGAGGATTATTGCGGACCTCATGGCGAATATGGAATTCAGCCGATTAAGTTTGTTGCCGCTATCACCGAAGACAGCCTTATTGGGAAAATAATCGGCGACGACGGCGGATGTAACGCGGGATTCGCGCTATTTGCGATTTTAATGTTAGCGCCGTTTATCCGGAGAAAAGGTTAAAAAAGTTGTAGGGGCGTTGCACGTCCCAAAATTAACTGAGCGGGCATAGCGCCCGCTTAGTTAATACGATAGGAAGTGTGAAAACCTAATAGTTGCTTAAAGGAAGTGTGGAAAACTAATAGTCGCAGTTTGCGTGGCTTGCCGCTGCGGCTATNGCGATTATTGCGGCGCCTATTCCCAGAAATTCAAGCGGCGATATTGAGCTGCTGCGGCGATGCCCATAATATGGTCTTGAATATGGGATTGAATACGGTCTTGAGCTGTATGACGGGAAAGGCCGTCTGTAATAACCTCTTGAACGATTGAAAAAACTGCTGCCGTAGCTTCCCATTGGTCTGCTGTTTCTGAAAAAATCACGAGTAGCCGGTCGGCTCAGACGGTCGAAGTTTGACCTTCTCGATAGAGTTCCGGAACGATTTGTAGAAGGTCTATCATTACGCTGTAACTGACGTCTTGTATCGCTTCCTCTATTCGTGTTTCTTTGCTCGGTTCTTCCCGATAACCTGTTTCTTAAGTTTGACCTTTGCTCGGTTCTTCCCGATGCTCTGTCTCTTGAGTTTGACCTTTGCTCGACTCTTCCCGATACTCTGTTTCTTGAGTTTGGTCTTTCCGCCGCAAANGCGCCNGCTGTATTAACCGTTATAAAAGATAACATCATTATTATTGCTATAAACTTTTTCATTTCAAATTTCCCTCCCAAATAATTCTCAAGTTTATTACACCTTGAAATATGTATTTTTGAATTTCCTNGCTGTAATATTATCAGCCGGCAGTGAAGATTTTATGAACAAATCATGAAAAATCAATGAAGCTATTATTTCAATATTTTCGTGGAAATTATTCCCCTCCAAAATGACGATACCTAGTATAATGAGGGCGCTCGAAAAGTATTTTTTTTGAAATCAATAAAGTACATTATAAACGTAATAGAGGAGATGTTTGTATATGAAAAAATTGCGCGAATGTTTGTTTTTTTTGTTAGTGCTGTTAATGATTTCCACACCTGCTTTTGCCGCAGAGTTGCCGGTAATAGTATCGTTTTCTCCGACCGGTACAACTACTGATAATCCTCAGTTCAGAATTGTATTTTCCAAACCGGTGGTAGAAGAAGACGCTGTCGGTAAAATAGTCAGCATGGCGGACTTTCCTTTTGAAGTGAGCCCTGCTGTAATTGCAGACGGAAAATGGGAAACTCCCTCAGTTTTCACTGCCGCCCTGGTGGCGCCGCTGCCAAAAGCCACCGCTTTTACCGCTACGGCAGGCGGAAAGATATTCCGTTTTCAAACGGAACCTCTTAAATTGCTAAGCGCCTCGCAATCATATTATTCGTTAAACTATGACACCGCAAATATCCAGTTAAAGCTTGAGTTCAACCTGCCTGTGTCTCCTTCCAGGCTTTCAGGTTTTTTGAGGCTTACGGCGGGCGATAATGTACAACTAAACTTTTCCAGTATCGGAGGACTTCCGTCCAGATCCATACTGATTGAGACAAGGCTCACCGGAAATCTTGTCAGGGAAAACAAACTTACGCTTGTAATAGCCAAAGGGCTTACGGCAAACGTTGGCGCCTTGGGTATAGACAGGGATGTAAGACAGACAATTGATATCAGCCCTGTGTTTGTGATAACCAATTCCAGAGTGAACGAATATGATGGCGCGATAATCATAGAGTCAAACAATCGTATCGATATAGATAGAGCTCAAAGGTTCATAACTATTGAGCCGGCGGCCAGTTTCAGATTGGAAAGCAGATGGAGCGGTTTAGCGATTATCGGTGATTTTAAACCGCGCGAGCGGGTGGTTGTTGATATCAAAAAAGGAGTTCCCGCAGCGGACGGTAAATCAAAACTTATAGAGGATTATCGTAAAGCGTTTATAATACCAGATAAACGACCTTCGATTAATTTCCCCGCGTCAGGCATGTTCCTCTCTCCCGCAGTAGGCGCCACAATCCCGATAGAAACTGTAAATATAAACGAATTAGATATCACATTATGGCGTTTATACGAATCAAATTTGCCATATGTGCTTCGTAATGAACAATTCCGGTACGATTTTCCGCTGGACCTNTCGGCNCGGGTAGCAAAAAAGGTTGCAAGGATTTCGTCGGTCCCCAACGAGACGCAANGGCGAGCAATTGATATCAAATCATTTTTGGANAACCCGTCAGATTCGCTGCAAGGTCTTTATATGATAACAGCCAACGAAAGCGACGGGGATTATTGGCGGCAAGCGGAGCAAATAGTCTCGCTTACCGATATAGGCTTGACTGCGAGGATATGGCCGGGCGGATGTTTGGTATGGGCAAATTCCATTGCACAAGCTACGCCTATTGATAATGTCACGATAAAGATGTATGACGAAGCAAGCCAACTCTTAGCTGAAGGAATAACGGATAAGGAGGGGCTTTGCAGATTTTTCCACGACTATTCCCGTTCAACCCCCGTCCTTATCACAGCGGTAAAGGAAAATGATGTTTCTTTTGTACGGCTGCAAAACGCGCTCTTAACAAACGAAGCGTTTGATATTTCGGGCAGGGCGTGGGTAACAGACGGATATGACGGGATGATATTCACCCCCCGCGGGGTTTATCGTCCGGGCGAAACCGTCAGCGCCAAAGCGATAGTCCGCGAGGTAGGCAGCAAAATTCCTTCGGGATTTCCCATATTGTATATTGTGCGTGATCCATCAAGGAGGACTTTCACCAGAGGAACGGCTGTTTTATCAGCTCAGGGGGCGGCGGACATGGAGTTTGAACTTCCGGACACCGCTCTATCGGGAGAGTATTCCATAGAGTTATATATTCCGGGAAAAGAGAACTCACCGTTTGCGTCTTATAGATTCAGCGTAGAATCATTTGCTCCGCCGCGTATTGAGGTGAATATTGAGCGAAGCGACAAAGCGGAACTCAGCGGTTTCGTATTTGAAGGGGAGGATGTAACGTTTGACATCTCGTCAAAATATCTGTTTGGAGTACCGGCTGCCGGTATGCCATGGAGATTGATTTATCAAGCGGTTGCCAGCGATTTTGTCCCAAACGGCGAAAAATGGAAAGCGTTTAAATTCAGAGACCCCGAAAAGTCCAGCGCCCTGCGACCTTCTTACTATGATATTGACACCGGGACTTTGGACAATGAAGGAAAAGNGCAAGTAAAATACAAGATAAGCGAGTCATGGAATCCTCCTTCAATAGTTAACCTCGCTTTTGTAGCAAGCGTCATGGAGGATAGCGGGCGTTGGATATCTAAAGAAATAGCGTTTAAATATTTTCCAAACCCGGATAGATATATTCTTGGCATTGAAGCCCCTGACGAATGTACAGTCAATGAGACTGTCCGGTTTAGAACAGCCGCGCTGTATCCCGATAGCGAACCGGTAGATTTACTTGAAGTTAAAGCCACGCTTTACAGGGTGGTTTATCACTATAACCTTGTGCAGCGCGACGGCGTGACGCGTTGGCAAACTTCGCAGGAACATGAAATGGTTGAGGAAAAAACTATAACTATATTAGACGGAGTAGTTAATTACGATTTTACTCCGAGGAGATATGGAGAATACCTTGTTCGCGTGGAGGCGCCAAAAGATAATTCAATTTCGACCTCCACCCGCTTCTGGTGCTCCGACTATGATTTTGGAGGGGGTTCAAGGCTTGTCGACAAGATTGAGCTTGAGCCTGACAAAACAAGCTACAAAGCAGGCGATACGGCAAAAATAACTGTAAAAGCTCCTTTTGCGGGTACTCTTCTTTTTACTGTGGAGAACTCGACGCTTATTGGGCAACAGGTAATAGAGATGGATGGAGTGCAAACTGACGTACTTATTCCAATATCCCGGGATATCGAAAGCGCCAATCTTTGGTGCGTAGCTTCGGTTTTGCGGCCTGTAAAAGATGACGAACCCTGGACAGCTCACCGTGCGATAGGCGTAAAATCAATTACTATAGATAAAAGCGAGGAGAAACTTCCGGTATCAATTGAAGCGCCGGACAAGATAAGCCCGAGTTCAAAGCTTAAAGTAACGGTTAAATCGAGGGCGGATACAGAGATAGCGCTTGCTTTTATCGATGAAGGTGTGCTTCAGATAACAGGATACAATACGCCTGACCCTTATAGCTATTTTTATTCCAAGCGCGGATTGTCCTCCAACATGTACGATATATATGACCTGCTTATGCAGGTTGAGTCCCGCGCTACGGATCTTCTTCATCCGTCGGGCGGCATGGCGGCGAGAGCAGCCGCGTACATGGGCAACATGAATTCNAAGCGTTTCAAGATTTTGTCGATATTTAAGCCTTCCGTGATAATCGGCTCAAGCGGCGAAGCTGAAGTTGAGCTTGATATCCCCGAATTCAGCGGAAAAGCGCGCCTTTTCGCAGTGGGGATTTCAGGAATGACGTTTGGCAGCGCGAGTAAATTTGTAGAGATTGCGCGCGACGTTGTTGTTGAGGCCAATCTGCCTCGTTTTGCCGCAATGGGCGACGTTTTCAGTTCNCCACTAAGCGTGTTCAACACGAGCGAGCGCACTTTGAATGTCAGCGTTACCCTTAAAACAGAAGGACCGCTTAACATAAGCGGAGACAAAGACTTAACATTTAACATGTCTCCAAAATCCTCGGAATCTGTTGAAATTGCGTTTAACGCTACAGGCATAGGGGATGCGAAATATACTGTGGAGACTAAATTTGGCAATGACAGCGAAGCATCTGTACAGGAAATTGATTTACCGGTTCGCGGACTTTATCCGACGGTTTCAGAAACAGGCATGGGAAGATTCGGCGCGGGCGAAACTGTCATAAAACTGCCCGATAACACTGTCGGCCCGGCAACCAGGATACTTACAGTTACAGGTACTCCTGTTGCGGACCTTATGCCCGCTGTAAACTACCTGCTGGGATATCCGTACGGATGTATTGA
>WRNQ01000097.1 GCA_009776565.1 Synergistaceae bacterium
TCTATAAATAATACATCATTATTTTCAATATTGGACACTATCGCCGCAAGATCTCCGGCTCGCTCAAGCGCTGGACCCGTCGTGAGGCGCAGTTGCCCTCCCATCTCGTGCGCTATTATACCCGCTAAAGTTGTTTTTCCCAAGCCCGGAGGGCCGTAAAAAAGGATATGATCTATTGGTTCTCCTCTGCCTCTTGCAGCTTGTATATAAATTTCAAGTTTTTCCTTTAATTTTTCCTGCCCTAAAAATCCCGAAAGCGAAGTTGGGCGCAGTTTTATTGCGGCCTCGTCAATCTCGGTATTCACGTTAAAAAATCTTTCTCCGTTCATGGCTTCATTTCCTCTGCAATTCTTTTAACGCCGCTTTTATCATTCTCTCTTCGTCTAAACCGTCAAAATCTTCCAAAAGTAGCGCGAACGATTCCTACGGCGGCGTTAATGTCGCCCTGGTTGAATCCAAGGGAACGAAGAGCTTCCGAGACTGTCGATAATGTAGTGCTTTGCTTTGGCGAAAGCTTGTCGGGTATATCTGATGTTTGCGATAAGTATTCAGCAGGGATATGGTTTTTGAGTTCAAAACATATGCGTTCCGCCGTTTTTTTGCCTATGCCCGGAACACGGGTAAAAACCGAAGTGTCAGAAAAAACTACTCCTCTGATTATTTCCGCAGCGGACAACGAATTAAGAACGGATATGCCGGTTTTTCCTCCTATTCCTTTNATGGCGGTNATTTTCAAGAACAATTCTCTTTCCTGCTCGTCTGAAAAACCATATATGGACATGCCGGACTCGGATATTTGAAGGTATGTAATTATCGTTATTGTTTCTCCTATATTGCACCAGGCAAAAACTTCGCGGGAGCAATATATTTCAAATCCAATCCCATGAACTTCAAGAATTATTCCGTTTGATGAAATAGATAATACTTTTCCTGTTAAGCAACGGATCATATTCTTTCAAGCCTTTCTTTAATAGAGTATAAAGACAATCCCGTTATTGCTATCGCCAGCGCATCCGCTGCATCGTCCGGCCTGGGGAGTTCTTCAATGGATAAAATCCTTTGTACCATTCTTTGCACTTGAGTTTTATCCGCTTTTCCGTTTCCGCATACCGCCATTTTTATTTGAGATGGTATAGGCTCAATGATTTTAAGCCCTCTTTGCGCTCCTGAGAGCAAAACTATTCCGCGAGCTTGCCAAACCATCTCGGCTGTTGTCCTGTTACGACCGAAAAAAAGTTTTTCAACGCATAAAAAATCAGGGGAGTATGACGAAATCAGCTCCCCAAGATCCGTATAGATAATTTCAAGTCTTTTTGGCATTTCTTCGTTGCTTGGGGTCTCTATGCATCCAAAATTACGCAGGTATAAATTCATCCCTAAGCTTTCAACAACTCCCCATCCCATACGTCCTATTCCGGGGTCTATTCCCAGGCAAACCAGCTTTTTCCTGCTACTGTTATTCAATTTTTTCCATTATTTCGTCCGATATGTCAAAATTCGACCATACATTTTGAACATCATCGTGTTCTTCAAGTACGTCCACGAGTTTTAATACTTTTTGAGCTGACTCCAGATTATCAAGGTTTATAGTTGTTTTCGCGACCATTTCAACATCGGCGTTTTCCACCAAATAACCGTTTTGTTTTAAAGCCGCAGCAAGGTCGTTTAACGCTGACGAGTCGCAATACAAAGTGAATCCGTCGCTGCTCCGCACTAAGTCATCCATCCCCGCGTCAAGTCCGCACGTCATCAAAGAGTCTTCGTCCAGTTCTTTTCCTTTCACCTGGATTACTCCCTTGCGTTCGAACATCCAACCAACGCTGCCGGGTTCGCCCGGAGTTCCGCTGTTTCTCGAAAGAAGGGCTCGGATTTCAGGTGCGGTCCGATTGCGGTTATCTGTCATTATATCAATAAGTAAAGCTGTCCCGGACGGTCCGTAAGCTTCGTAAGTAATCTCTTCGTATGATACGCCTTCTATTTCTCCTGTTCCACGCTTTATCGCCTTTGTAATATTATCAGCAGGTACGCTTACGGCTTTAGCTTTTTCTATTGCGGTTTTGAGCCGCATATTCATAGCCGGGTCACCTCCGCCTTCTTTGGCGGCGACTATTATAGTGCGCACCAGTTTTTGAAAGAGATTGCCGCGCTTTGCGTCCTGAGCTGCCTTACGATGTTTTATATTAGCCCATTTGGAATGTCCTGACATTATAACTCACCTCTTATTATTTGTTCATTATTTTAGCATTAATTTATACTATTTTACAAATTGGAGGAGATTCTCTTTTATGTGCGGATGATGAATTCATGAGATTAATTCTACTCGCGTCGGCGCCACTTGCTTCTCCTGTTGCAATGTAACTATCTATAACAGAGTAGGGGAGTCCAATTTCCCGTTCGTCCGTTTGGCCTTCCCAAAGTCCGCCCGAAGGAGGCTTTGCTATTATTTCCCCGGGGATATTTAAATACGAGGCGAGTTCGTAAATTTCACACTTTAGCAAATCGGCAACCGGCAACAAGTCGCAACCTGAATCGCCGTATTTTGTAAAATAACCTATGGTGAATTCCGATTTGTTGCTGGTTCCGCATACGAGATAGTTTATGGATTGACCAATAGTATATAAGGTCGTCATGCGCAGGCGCGATTTTGTATTAGCCCTGGCAAGCTTTGATATTTCGCGCGATTTGGATGCTTCTTCAATGAACTCGTCATATATTTTCGTTATGTCAATAACATGATTTGGAATATCGAATTTCTCCGATAATATTTGGGCGTGAATCATATCTTCAGGGTTACTATGACACGGAATAACAAGGGCGAGCATTTTTGCGCCGAGCGCGCGCTTTAACAGGACTGCAAGCACTGAAGAATCAATTCCTCCGCTTAAGCCTAAAATAGCGCCGCTTGAACCGGAATGTTCAATTTTACCTCTTATCCAATTCTGAATGTAATTTGCTATATATTCCGGTTCCCGCGCAAAAATNCTCATTGTGAAAATTTAGCCTCCGAGATAAGCTTCCCTCACTCTTTCGTCAGCCGCAAGTTCAGCTCCTGTCCCTTCGAGAACGACTTTGCCAACTTCAAGCAAATACGCGTAGTGAGCTATTTGAAATGCCGCCTGCGCGTTTTGTTCAACAAGCAATATGGTCCTTCCTTCGTTATTTATCTCCTTTATAATTTCAAAAACTTCATTGACCAATATCGGCGCAAGACCAAGAGAAGGTTCGTCAAGCATAAGCAAATCCGGACGGCTCATCAACGCTCGTCCAACTGCCAGCATTTGTTGTTCTCCTCCCGAAAGAGTACCGCCTTTCTGCCAATTTCTTTCCTTCAGTCTTGGGAAATAGGTATAAACATGGTTGATATCAGCTTTTATTCCCTTTTCATCGCTTCGCGTCCAAGCGCCCAATCTGAGATTTTCTTCCACTGTCAAATTAGGAAGAATCCGGCGTCCTTCAGGAGAAAGNGCGATTCCACGCCTCACTCTGTCTTCAGGCGGAGATTTTCCAAGNACAGTAGTTCTTTCTTTGTTGTTTGTATACTTTATTGTTCCGGTCACGTTACGATTGAGTCCCGCGACAGATCTTATAGTGCTGCTCTTTCCGGCGCCGTTGGCGCCAACTAGCGTAACTATCTGACCGCGTTCAATTTTGATATTAATGCCTTTCACGGCGTGAATACCTCCATACCAAACGTGTAAATCATTAATTTCTAAAATTGGCATTATGCAACACCCTCCCCGCCAAGATACGCCTGAATGACTTTGGGATGTTTACGAATGTAATCAGCCGTTCCGTCAGCAATAAGCAAACCATAATCTATGACCCAGATGTGTTCGCATACTCCCATCACAACCCTCATGTCGTGCTCTATTAACAGTATGGTAAGTTCGTATTCATCGCGCAGCTTGCGAATGAAATCCATTAATTCCAAAGTCTCCTGGGGGTTCATTCCCGCAGCGGGTTCGTCAAGTAACAGCAAGCTGGGGTTCGTAGCCAGAGCGCGAGCTATTTCAAGTCTGCGTTGAGATCCGTATGGAAGCGACGTAGCCAATTCGTTGGCATGGTCGGCTAATCCTACTTTTTCAAGAAGTTCCATTGACCTTGTTCTTATTTCCCATTGCTCGTGCAAGGTTTTCTTGAATAGATACGGAGGAATTACTTTCCACCAAAATTCTTTTTCTCTTACGTGGCAGCCCAACATGACGTTTTCAAGCACCGTGCCGCCGGAGAATAGTCTTATATTTTGAAACGTCCTTGCAATCCCAAAGGAGCAGATTTCATACGGCTGTTGAAAATTTAAATACTTGTCAAAAAACGTAATAGTTCCTTCATTTGGCATGTAAAATCCGGTAACAATGTTAAAAACAGTGGTTTTCCCCGCGCCATTGGGACCAATGAGACCTGCTATCTGCCCTTCGGGGACATCAATAGACAGGTCGTTTACCGCAACAATTCCGCCGAAGCGTATTGTAACCTTGTTGAGTTTCAACGCGCTTCTAGCCATTACGCTACCTCCCTATCCTTGCTGAAAAGCGGGAATTCTTTTGTCCCCATTATTCCTTCTCTTCTGACGATTATTATAATAATGAGAAGCGCCGAGAATATGACCATCCTTAAACCGGGGATCCCCCTAGAGGCAATAAATCCAAAGTCAAATTGATTTTCTACTATGCGCAGCCATTCGAGCGCGTAAGTAATAATGGCGCTCCCTATAAGGCTTCCCGATATTGATCCCAATCCTCCGACGACAACTATCATTAGTACCTGAAATGTTAAGGTCACCTTGAACAATCCTGGGTCAATAGTTCCGATTAAGTTTCCCAGCAACGCTCCGCCTAACCCCGCAAAGAAGCAGCCTATTGTAAAAGAAAGTACACGGTATTTAAAAGTATTAACTCCCATTGTTCTTGCAGCTATTTCGTCGTCTCGTATCGCGCGGAGTATATTTCCCGTGCTGCTCCTCATGAGTCGGACCATAAAAAAGACAGTTAAGACAAGGCAAACGTAAGACACCCATATATTAGCGTAGAAAGGTATGCCCTTTATCCCGAGCGAGCCATTAGTTAATGGATGCCAGTTTGTTATAAGTATCCTTATTATTTCAGCAAATCCCAGTGTGACTATTCCAAGATAATCCCCGCCAAGTTTTAAAACCGCCAAGCCAATAATCAACCCTAAAAGCGCCGCTCCCAATCCCGCTATTACCAAAGTACCCAGAAATGGCATTTGCATATTTATAAACGGCTCATAAATAGGCTTAAGGATCCACAATCTGACTTTTTGTTCAGGACTCAGAACCAGAATTGCTGAAATATATGCTCCTATTGCCATGAATCCCGCGTGTCCAAGAGAAAACATCCCTGTCATACCGTATATGAGATTTAAACTTAATGCAAGAATCGCGTTGATTGCTATTAAGTTGATTATTCTTACCTTGTACCTGTCAAGGTATGTTTCTGCAAGCCAAAGGAGGCATCCAAGAACGCAAATCGTAACAAAACCCCAAAACAATTCATGATTATTCTTTTTCATTATATTTTGTCCTCCAGTTTTTCGCCCAGTAATCCTGTCGGACGGAAGAGCAGCACTGCGACTAAAATAACGAATGCAAACGCATCTCTGTATCCTGACATATCCGGATAAAACGCAACTGCCATTATTTCAACGAAACCTATAACCATTCCGCCTATCATAGCGCCCTGAATTGAGCCTATTCCACCGAATACCGCCGCTATAAAAGCTTTTAGTCCGGGGATAACACCCATAAAAGGTTCAATTTTGGGATAACGCAATGCCCACAGAATGCCCGCTACGGCAGCCAACGCTGACCCGAGAGCAAATGAGAAAGCGATTATTTTATTAACTGAAACTCCCATAAGCCGCGTTGTCTCTATGTCTTTTGAGATTGCCCGCATCCCGAGACCTGGTTTTGTACGATAGACTATCCACAAAAGAATCAATACCAGGATAATAGTTAGTATAAGAACCATTATAGCAAGTGGTAATATACGAATTGCGTCGATTTCTTTGTTAAATATAGTAAGCCCTTCTATTACCCATGGCTGCATAAGCCAGTCAGGTTGCACTATAGTGCGCGGCATCCCGGTGAAAAGCACAACGGCAAGGTTTTGTATGAAAAACGATACGCCTATAGCGCTTATCAATGCGGAAATCCTTGGCGCTTGTCGGAGTGGGCGATAGGCTACTCTTTCAACAAGAAGCCCGCACACTGTAGCTCCAACAATCGCAATTGCTACTGACGTCCACCAGGGGAGCCCGTAAACTATTGATCCAAAATACATAAAATATGCGCCTAACATGAATATCTCTCCGTGCGCAAAGTTGATAAGCCGAAGGATACCATAAACCATTGTGTAACCAATTGCAATTAATCCATAGAGCGAACCCAGCGCTATGGCGTTGATGAAGTGTTGAAAAAACATACCAATACTCATCTAACTCCTCCTCTTTTGAAAATAATNTGACATTTTGCGCAAAAGCGCNCTTGCCTTTTATCTCATGGTAGTATATCAGAAATTCGTGTTTCTAAAACTATTGTCGTGTATAATTTAGAAGTTTTTTATTCCCATCATCGAAAGGTTGAACGAAAATAA
>WRNQ01000098.1 GCA_009776565.1 Synergistaceae bacterium
TCTCCGCTTGACATTTATAACAATCCTATAAACAGGTTCGTCTTCAGCTTTATTGGACTGTCCAATTTCCTGTCTGTTATGCGAACTGATGATGGTTTCTGGCTACAGGGGGGCGAACGATTGCCAGAAGATTTAACGCCGCCGGAGAGTGCTATGGCGGAAAGCGGCGAACGCTTCTCTCTGGCGAGCCGCCCGTCGGAAATTGATTTCTGCGCTGATGGAGGACTGAGGGGAATCGTTGGTCGGAAATCCTTTCTGGGAGAAATTGTGGATTATCAGATAAAGATAGGGGACCAGGAGCTGCGGGTGCAGAAAAGCCGCCGCGCTCCGGGGCCGGATGTTGGCGCTCCCTGTTCTATGCGCTTGTTGCGTCCTTTTTGGTATACAGATAAATAATTGGTATACAGAAAATTAATTGGTATACGGAAAATTAATTGGTACACGGAAAAAAAATTGGTATACGGAAAAAAAATTGATTACGAATGTAGAGACAAGGCATGCCTTGTCTCTACCGTTAATTTTCCAATCCGGCGCGGAAAATGCAGGGGTGGATTTTAGACCCGCGCCCTACCGCGCGCCCAACATTTTTACGTTTGTGGGTTTTGATGAATCCAGCTTAAATTTGGACAACAGATCATACAATTCCTTGGAGTAACTTGTCATGGCTTCCGCCTGTTTTGCGACGCCTTCAGTCGCCAGAGCGGCCTCATCAGTTGCTCGATGTATTCCAGTTACAGTTCCAACCATTTCAACCGAAGATTTAGTTGCGTTGTCGATAGCCATAGCCACTTCCCTACAGGACGCAGCCTGCTCTTCCGCAATAGCGGCGATATTTTGAATGGAATCGTTGGCTTTTTGTATCTGTTCCATAGTATCGTTCAACTCGTCCAGAGCTTCGCCCGCATGTTCAAGGGTCAATGAGAGGGTTCGCCCCGCCTCGGTTGTAACTTTGATGCTTTCCTGCGCACCTGTTTGCAGTTCCTGGATGATTCCGTTCACACTATTGGCGGCGCGCGCGGATTCTTCCGCAAGCTTGCGGACTTCTTCGGCAACAACGGCAAATCCGCGTCCAACCTCGCCGGCTCGCGCCGCTTCTATGGCGGCGTTTAGAGCCAGAAGGTTCGTCTGATCCGCAATTCCCGTTATAACCGAAACAAAGCTGCTGACGTTTTCTACAGACGAAACCAACTGCCTTGTTTTTTCTTCGCTCTCCCTGGCGTTTTTGTCCACATTGCGCATTCCTTCTATGACGCCGCGTACTGTATTAATAGCCTTATTCGAGACTTTCGTAGTCTGTAAAATGAAATCTGCGCTATCTGTCGCGGAATTTGCCACAGTGTCAGCGCCGCTGCTCATTTCCTCAACTCCGGCATTACTTTCTTCCAATGCTGAACCGTTGGATTCGCTCAATGCGCTTACTTGTGAAACAGACGCCCTTATTTCCTCCATTGCCGCGTTTGTCTCCTCTGAAATAGCTGAGAGGTCACTCGCTCCCTCTGCGAGGCTTTTTGCTAAATTAACGATATGCATCATTGCTGCATTTTGGGCATTCACCATCTCCGCCAACGCTGCAACTAAGCTTCCCATCTCATCACTGCCATTATATCCAAAGTCAGCCTTTTTGATTGTCATGTCGCCATCCCCGATTCGTTTAGACATGCTGACTATTGTGTTTAGCGGCTTGGAAATGCTGCGCGCGATGAGCATAGCGACAAAGAAACCTAAAACAAGGCTGGCGACTGTTGCCGAGAGCATAATGTTAATAGCCAGAGAAAGATCTTCGGTATTCTCTTTGGAAATATCTTTAACGTCTGCGACGGCAAAATCGGTAGCGACTCTACACTCTTCAACGCAAGAAAGCATTATCGGATAACGGTCTTTATAAGCTTGCTCCAGTTCTTCGCATATTTTCCTTAAATTAATCAGAGTTTGCTCGTAGTTTTCAAGCAACGACAGGGCGCTATCAAATATTTCCCTTTCTTCAGAATTTGTGAAATATGGTTTCAGGTTCTCCGCCTCTTTATGCAAGTCTTTCGCTTTATCGACGATTTCCAGCATTCCGTCAGTGCTTCCGCCGGCGTTTGCTACCGTGATTGACTGCCAGACGTCACGGCGTATGGACGCGGTTTTCTCCAGAAGCCTGGCGCTCAGGTCCATTGCTTCTAATAATTCATATGTATACGTTGGCTGGATTCTGGAGTTTAGCATCTGGATACTGGATTTAATGTTATTATGCAACTTCGTTAATATCTCCCCGAAAGCTTTGGATGTGCTGCTCCCAGTCTCAGTAAGTAAATTCAGCATAGTTTTCTTCTCTTCAATCAGATCAATCGCTCTGTTGACAGTAAGCACGTACTCTACTGTCAGCGGCGCCACCACATTGATAACGTGCGCCGGAGCGCGAAGTTCCGGATACTTTCTGCTCAGTTCGATAATTTCATTCTTAACTTTTTCAGCGTTTGTCAACTGATCCATGTAAGCCGCTACCGCTTCCTCGCTTTCTGTATACTGCAAGTCGCGCGTAGTCAGGAAGACTCCATTGGCTTCTCTATAAAATGCAGTTGCCATATCCAGCGATTGCATTACCTCGTTGGCAAGGTAATTACTCTTCGCCTCAACAATTCTAATGTAGTACCACGTTACGTAAACAGATAGTAAAAATACAAGCAATATTAGCCCATATCCGAAAAACAATTTTTTGCTGATTTTGAGATTTTTCCACAACTTAAACATTTAACCATCTCCTCTGCATACTAGCCATATTATCTTTATCTATCTTTTCGGTCGTATGTTTAAGTTTTTTATTCGGTTATACGCTTATATTTTAATTAATTGTTTGAGAACGTCCTCGTACGAATAAAATCCGGGTTTTGCATCCAATGCGAATTCAGCGGCTTTTAGAGCTCCAAGGGCAAATACTGTCCGCGATATTGCGCGATGAGAAAAAGTTAAAACTTCTCCATCATTAGAAAATTCAACGACATGATCGCCCGGAACTCCGCCAATCCGGAGCGAGTGTATTTCGCATCCTTTCCTCTTAGCGTCTCCTGCAAATATTGAATCGCGCAGCAAGATTGCCGTCCCCGATGGAGCGTCTTTCTTTTTATTATGATGGGTTTCCACTATTTCAGAATCCCAATCGCTCAACATGGCGGAGAATTCGCGTAACAATATTTTCAGAACATTTATTCCTGTTGCAAAGTTGAAACTTTGTATCACGGGAAAATTTCCTGATAGTTTTTTTAGTTTCTCAATGTGATCATCTTTAAGCCCTGTCGTTCCTATTACCAGGGATGAAGAATGTTTAACGCAAAGATCTACAGTATCGTCTACCGATGCAGGCAATGCAAAATTCAGTATCACCTGAGGATGCTCGCTATTTGCCTGTATTCCATGTTCATCCGCAAGCAATACGGGAGTATGTCCGGAAATATCAAATAAGGACATGATTTCACGTCCCATACGGCCTGAATAACCTATAATTCCATAATTCATATCAAATCAACTCCTCAGCTATTTGAACTGTGTTTGTTGCTGCTCCTTTACGCACTTGATCCCCGCATACCCAGAGGACAAGTCCATTTCCATTGTTGCTAAGGTCTTTTCGTATACGTCCGACAAAAACCAAATCTTGGTCTGATGTTTCAACCGGCATAGGATAACGTTCGTTTAATGGTTCATCGACAACGCGCACTCCCGGAGCATCTGACAGAATTTTTCGGGCGGCTTCCGGAGTTACCGGTTTTTCGGTTTCTATAGTCAATGCTTCGGAATGACTGCGAAAAACCGGAACGCGTACGCAAGTACAACTTACCAACAAGTGAGGAGCATGAAGGATCTTGCGGGATTCATTCTGCATTTTCAGTTCCTCTTTTGTGTAAAAGTTTTCAGTGTTGAAGCTGTCCACCCTGGGAATCAAGTTGAAAGCTATCTGGTATGGAAACACTGAAGCTTCCATTGCGCCGCCTTCNGCAAATGAACGTACCTGCCCCTCAAGCTCCGCCAGTCCTGCGGCGCCTGCGCCGCTTACAGCCTGATATGTTGAGGCAATGAGTCTTGTTATCCCGAACTCGCGATGTAAAGGCGCCAGCGCCATTAGTGCTATTATCGTAGAACAGTTGGGGTTAGCTATTATGCCTTTATTGAAAGCAATATCTTCAGGATTGATTTCCGGTATAACAAGAGGCACATCGTCATCCATCCGGAATGCGGAGCTGTTNTCTATAACGACAGCNCCGCGATTTGCGGCTTCCAGGGAAAGCTTGCGGCTTATATCCCCCTCGACTGCTGAAAGCACTATATCAATACCATTAAAGCTTTCCGGAGTGGCTATGTCGACCGGATACTCTTTGCCTCTCCATTTTATGCTCCGCCCCGCGCGCGACCCAAGCAACCGTAATTCGGAGATAGGGAAATTGCGCTCATCAAGGATTTTAAGCATTTCAGCCCCAACGGCGCCCGTCGCTCCCAGCACCGCTATTTTTACGCCTTTTTCGGCCATAATCAGATCAACCCGCACTCTTTCATGTCAGTGTCAATTTGTTTCATGCATTTTTCAGTTGCGGAAACAAGCGGCAGCCGGAGGATGTTTTTGCAGAAACCCAGTTTATGCGCTCCATATTTGACAGGAATCGGATTTGTCTCCATGAAAAGGTTTTTCATAAGAGGGAACAGCTTGAGATGAAGTTCTCTGGCTTTTGCTACATTTCCGGCAAGAGCTTCACGTATCATGTTTGAAGTAGCGAGCGGCGCTATATTTGACAAAACGGAGATGACTCCCTGTCCTCCGGCGTTCACAAGGTGAAACGCCTGATCATCGTTTCCGGAAAGAACACTGAAGTCCGGGCGCACAATATGTATTTTACGCAGCAACTCGTCAACCTGCGCCTGAATACCCGCAGCTTCCTTAAGGGCGGCAATATTCTTATGTTCCGCAAGCCGGAGCACTGTATCCGGAAGAATATTAACGCCTGTACGCGAAGGTACATTGTAAATTATTATTGGTATTGATATAGCGTCCGCTATTGTCTTGAAATGCTGGAATAGCCCTTCCTGCGTCGGTTTGTTGTAGTATGGGGTAACTATAAGCACNCCATTTGCGCCTAACTCTTGCGCTTTTACGCTGTTTTCTTTTGCTGCCGCAGTCGAATTTGAACTTGCTCCAACAACCACGGGCACCCTTCCGTTGACCTTTTTTATAAAAAACTTGATAAGATCATCCCGTTCAGCTCCGAGAACAGTTGGCGACTCTCCTGTAGTACCAAGTACAAGCAAAAATTCCACTTTCTGTTCGATCTGCCAGTCAATCAAACGGCTGAAATTATCGTAGTCAATACCGTTTTCATTAAATGGGGTAATAATAGCAGTTCCTGTTCCTTTGAATGTCATTGTCATTCCCTTCCCCTCATATAGATATTTTTGCTATTTTATCAGTAAATTTTATTTTTGAACTAATTAATTTTGTTATCTTGCAAAATTTATTTTNTACGCCCTGGTCAGTGGTCAGTGATTGTGGGGGCGGCAACCTGCCGCCCGTGTTAGGTACACGCAAAAAAACGTGTAATAACCTGTTGTCAACGTGGATTTGTAGGGGCAACCCTTGCGGTTGCCCTTTTTAATAGCCACAACCATCGCTAAACAGTAGACAGTTAACAGTAGACAGTTAACAGTTCACAGTAAAAGACAAAGACAAAGACAAAAGCAAAGAAATCTCTCGAGAGAGACACAGAGGACAAAGAGAGGGCACAGAGGGAATAGAAACGACCGGGATCGCGTGTGAAGGTCCCATAGGGGTCGGCGTCCTTGACGACCCGTTTGAAGGGCTGCCGGAACGGTCCCGTTAGGGGCCTCCCGTGTTATACCCATCGCCGTTCTGGCAGCCGGACCGGACCTATTTGGGCAGCGTCCCGTTGATGCAAATTAACCATAACCATCACGTAATGGTGAAGCAGCGCATTGATAATATTCTTGGTTTATGCTAATGTGATGATTAATAAATATATAATCATATCAAACCATACACAATCGTTGAGTTTGTTAACGGGAAGAGGGGTTTTTAAATGGAATTTGTCAGGCAAATTGTGGAAGGTTCTGAGTTGGCAAACATTATTCCGTTGCCATTGTCTTTTAGAAGCGGAAAAGTGGAGGTTATCATCTTGCCGATTGCGCAGAAAGCGCTTCCTTCTGAATACAGCGGCAAGAATATAGATGAAATGTTGAAAGGTTCTATCACACAATCGTTGATTGGCGCTATACCGATTTCCGATATTTCGCCTGAAGAAATCAGGGGGGAGCGGCTTAGAAAATATGAAAGTATTGATTGACACGAATGTCGCGCTTGATGTCCTGCTAAAAAGAATGCCTCATTATGAAAAATCGGCTGGAGTCTTCGTATTATCGGAAAAAAAAGAA
>WRNQ01000099.1 GCA_009776565.1 Synergistaceae bacterium
CTCGCTCTTCCTCATAAAGCTTCATGGCAAACTATTCTGGAATACAGGAAAAGAGGCGTCAAAGTTGCCGACCTTTCAGCCGACGTAAGGCTCAAAGATCTNNCNGCNTACAAGGAATGGTACGAACAGGAACATCCCGCGCCGCAACTTATGGAAGAAGCCGTGTATGGACTTCCGGAATTGCACAGGGAAGAACTATCAGGCGCCTCGCTCGCCAGCGGAGTCGGATGCAATTCCACGTGCGCGATTCTTGGACTTTACCCGCTCGCAAAAGCAGGGCTGATTGCCGATGTACGCATGGAATTGCGCGTTGGGTCTTCGGAAGCGGGCGGAACGCCTTCCCANGGCGGTCATCATCCNTACCGCGATAGCGCGTTGCGGGTGTATGAACCTTTCCGCCACAGGCACCTTGCGGAAGTCATACAAGAATGCGGAATAAATAAGTCTGCCATTACAATGACAATGACAGCCGCCCCTATTGTTCGCGGAGTTCAAATGCTTGCACAGGTGCGGCTTACGCGTAGACTTAAAGAAGCGGAAATCTGGAAAACTTATAGACAATCAATAGCCGGGCAGCCTTTCTGGTCGTTATGTCCCGCGCGCCCGGCGCATATAAGACTGCCCGACCCAAGGCTGGTAATGGGAAGCAACAGGGCTCTTACAGGATTTGTTCTGCACGAAGACGGAGAACGCCTCCTCGTAGTCAGCGCAATAGATAACCTCATGAAAGGCTCTGCAGGAACGTCCGTTCAATGCGCCAATCTCATGCTTGGATTAGAAGAAACAAGCGGATTAAAGGCGGTCCCCGTTTACCCCGCTTAGAATAAAATCGTTCCTTTTCCATTATAAATACGGCATTTGTTTTTGTGTAAGGCGCAAATTATATAGAATTTAAAATATCTCGCCATCAAACTTTACAAACATGAATAATTTGCTATAATGTCACGCGTGAATCGGAACCTGGATATAAAAGTCACAGGATTAAAGAATTTTTTGATACAAAACTAAATAAAGCAGCTTGTTTTTACTTTATTTAATTTTAGCGGCAAAGTAACATCTATACAACCGATATATTGGCGGCGTAGCTCAGTTGGCTAGAGCATGCGGTTCATACCCGCAGTGTCACCGGTTCGATTCCAGTCGCCGCCACCATTCTATTAAATCAGGCAAAGTTCAGAGCGTGCAAATTAGCTTATATTTAACATTGTTTGTGGCATAACTCCCGGTGAAGTTCTCATTTCGTTATCAGAATTAAAGAGGTTATAACTATGGAAATGAACAATTATGCAGCGTGTACGGAAATTACCAGGGTGCTGGGTATCGACGGCAAAAAAGCGCGGGTGGTTTTAAGAGAGTCTCCTTTCCATCCGAGCGGAGGTGGGCAGCCGGGAGATACGGGAATTCTGCGCGGTGAAAATTTCCGCGCGGAAGTCCAAGACACCAATAAACACGATGATGAAATCGTCCTCACGCTGTTACTCGCTGAAGGAACACCGCAAGTCGGCATGGAAGTAACGCCTCGAGTTGACGCAGAGCGCAACTTGATCCTTTCGCGGATGCACACGGGACAACATATTTTTTCTCGCGTGCAGGAGAACGAATTGGAGGGGCTCTATACCCTCAAGGTGAACATCGGCATGGAAGAAAGCGTCGTATACGTCCGATACGACGGTGATTTAACATGGGACAATCTCTTCGCCGCCGAGGAAAAAACCGTTGAAATCATACGGGCGAACCTCCCCATTGAGACGTTTTTTACATCGCGGGAGGAGGCGGAAAAAATTCCCGAGCTGAAGGCGAAATGGGAGCGTATCCACGACGAAAAAATACGTGTGGTGCGAGTGCCCGGTATTGACGCGACAGCTTGCTCAGGAACGCACACCGCCAGCACAGGAGAAGTCGGAGGCTTTTTGGTAACCGGATTTAACGGCGCCGCGCCCGACTGGGAGGTGCGATTTACTATCTGGGAAAAAGAACGCGTGCGTGAATATAGCCGTGCGATGCGCCGGCTGTTGCGCCAGGTTGGCTGCCGCCCCGACCAGTTGGAGGATGTTTTCTCCCGCCAAAGGAATGAAAACGCCGCGCTTCGTCAAGTCATAGATAAAGTTCGCTCATACATTTACATCCCATGGGAGACGCGTCATGCCGCGCAGGAGAGAAATGCGGTTTTTCTTGCCGTGCTTCCGGGAATGACAAAAGAACTGGTCTCGGCGCCTGCGCGCGCCTGCGCCGCGGAGAACCCGGACGCTTTTTGCCTGGCCATTATGCCCGGCGCCACAGATGGCGCCCCCTTCCCATTTATCCTGCTGCGAGGCGCTGACGTGCCGGCAGACTTGTCCGGCTTCATAAAAAGATTCCCTGAACTGGAGGCTCGCGGTGGAGGGCAACCCGACTGGATAAACGGCACAACAACGCAAAGATCGGTTACGGTCTGGCTTAACTGCCTGAACACCCTGCTCTCAGGCGAAAAATAATCATAAGAATAGATTTACAGGTTAACACAACCGTCACGGAGGGCAACGTAACAGGCGCTCTTTCGGTTTCGGCAAGACGGGAATCGGGACGCTTAGTTATCAGTGGTATTCCAATACAACAAGAATAAACGTTAAATAATTATCCTATTCGTTCATACGGAAAAAGATTCTTAATGTTCCTATGTAGATATGAGCCTATAGAGGGTGCGTTTCTCAATCCTTCAAATTCACCAATAGGAACACCTTTGTAAATGTACATCATGTTGTTCAAAAATCTGATAAAAAGCGTTTGGCTGTCCTCATCATAACCGATCGCCCCTACATTTGAGGAACTAACCTCAATCATTTCAACATTGTCATTATTCATTGCCATCATTTTCCTCCATTGTGAATTTTTTATTCCTCCAGAGCGAAACCAGTTTCTTATAGTTGTTTTCATCAAATGAGTGAGTTTTACTCCATTCGTTGACAATTGCAGCATCCGCGCTTTTGGGCGCATATGAGAGTTTATAAAACTGAACCCTTGATGGTATACTAACACCCTCACCAGAAACTATACCCTCTCCTGTACGTAAGCTTGGAAGTAAATCTACAATTGCGCGCAGTTCATCTTGGATAGCTGCTGCGACATGGCTTCTATCTCTTGTATTATTCATGCGTAATGCGATTATTGTTCCGCACTGGCTCAGTACGGTTTCATCCAGCTCGGACGGACGTTGCGTCACCAACAATAACCCTACGCCATATTTTCGGCCTTCTTTTGCGATGCGTTGAACCGTCCTCGAGGATATGGATTTTTCCCCTGATCGCAGATAATTGTGCGCTTCTTCAAGAACAATAAGTAATGGCTGTTTTCTGCCTCCAACATACAATTCCTGCCCCCAAAACAATGCCTCATAAGTTATATTGAGCAATGTTCCTGATACAGACATCACTATTTCTGACGGAACGTCGGAAACATCAAGTATTGCAATTGGCTTTTTGTTACCAATCCACGAAATCAACAAGTCCGATAGGTCTTTGTTCACCTTGCCTTCTAAGTCTGGAGTATATTCGCCAGGATAAAACAAAAAGTTATACCGTGAGTCTTTAAGTCTTGATCGCATACCGTCTAAAAATCCCAATATGCCTTTTGCTAGATTGTTTTGGAATGGGCTTCCTCCCCCTGCTGCCGCAGGAGCATATTCATTCGATATAAGGTTTTTTGCATCCCCCTCGGCTATTAGTGCTATTGAATTGGGATCAGCTCTTATTCGGAAAGTTTGCCTTTCAAAATCATCTAACTCAAACCATAGCTGTTTTACACTAAAAGGTATAGGTGAATCGGCTGTAATCATCAACGAATCAATATTGATATTATTGGCTGAAGCTCCCCTTATTTTGGCCTCTACTACTTTCGCGCGTAAGTATTCCTTGTTTTGGTCGTTCAGGTTTCCCTCAAACAGGTCGATAAACTCTGAGAAAGATAGAGCCCAATATGGAACAAAAAGTGGGTTAGAATTTTTTTGAGCATTCACCCTGAAGACGATACTGTTACCCCCAAATACACTATTGTATTCGCCATGTGGATCTATTAACAAAACCCTTGATCGAGGATACTTTTTGTCAATGATTGCATTCAACGTAACGCCGACAGCATTAGACTTTCCGCTTCCTGTAGAGCCGAGGATTGCAAAATGCCGTGAAATGAGCTTGTCCAAATGCAAGTAGGCGTTTAGGCTTTCCGAAACACTAATATTTCCGACGTTGATAGACGATTTCTCACTATATCCACCATAAACATATCCCAAATCATTCAAAGTTACCAAGTGAACAGCGTCTCCCGTCGTTGGAGATTGAGATATTCCGCGCTCAAACCGACTTCCAATCTGCTCGCCAACTAAAGTGATTGACAGCCATTGTTGGTTGGCAAGCAGATCGAAGTTGTCTTTTAGTGACTCAATAACGATTTCTGGGACAGCGGCTGCTCCGGTTTTTGTAACGATGCCAAATAGACTTGCAAAGCCTAAAGGAATTTTCAGAAACGAACCAACCTGTCCAATTCGATACACAATTCCGTCAATAATTGGAGAATTGGATCTAATGGAGTCGGATAACTTCACAGTAACGCTATTTCCGCTAACACTGATAACGGTCCCTATTTCAGTTTGATGTTCACCCATTATCGACGTTCTCCCATTCGTTATCGTGTATCATTTCTTTTAGGAAGATTACAAAACGAACAAAATCGGGCAAACTGAATTCACCTTCGCCAGTCCAAAACTCGTCGCCTTTCTTTTCATAACTCATTCCAATATCGTTAAAAGGAGCATCTTCATCAAAGTACAAAGCAACGTTTAACGTATCATTTTTATCCGGCTCACGTTTTAACTTCCAAGTACCGCGTCTTGCGCCAAGAACTGCGTTTCGCATCCCTAAAACACTTACACGTCTGTTTTCGGTAGCAATTTGCACCAGTTTGCTATCCTCAGTAAGCATGTATTTTTTGCCGTCATTCTCTTTCACGACATCATAATAAAATGCGAAAACATGAGATGTTGAATTGGTTGATAACGCTGAAAAGATTCGCTCGTTAATATGCTCATCTCCAAATGAATACCCACATATAAATAATACTGCATCATCCTGTTTTAGGAAACTATACAGCCTATCCATATAAGCTGCATACGGCATTTTCTTTGAGTTGCTGTATTTTAACATTGACGGATAGACTAACAAAACTTCTGAATCAGAATTCTTGCGGATTATCTTATTTCCATAATTTAATTTGCTCTCATGCAGACCAAGAGAGCCGTGTATTTTCCATAATTTTGTTTGTCGAGGTAAATAATCCATATCCTCTAACGAAGTTGCGTTAAAAAATGGTTCATAGCTTCCCGTGAATCCATCATAATATGGAACATCCAATGATTCTAATCCTATTTCAATAAGATAATCATAGTTTGTGGTAAATATCTCGACAGCGTGCTTCCTATCGGCAGCTTTTATCCATTTTGCAAAATCATGTTGAACCAACTGTTTCGTAGTATTTTCGTCAAATCCTTCGTGAATGCTTACTTTTTGCCGGATAATATCTTTAATATGATTTTCAAACTCCACAAAGTCGTTTTTCTTAAGATTGTTCAGTGTTCCCAGTCCGATTATTCGAATTTTGTCTTCAATGTTAGACAGAAGCGTTTCAACGTTAAACCCGATTGGAGTATTAGCAAGCTCCGCTTTTATATCTGCAAGCGCTGAGGTATACTTCCTGTCTATTTCTGTTTCTACCTTTTCGGTCATCTCCGCGATTGCGGGAACATATGGCAACCCCTTTGTTCTCCCCGCAAACGAAGTACCAGCTCCAAAAAAGAACGCAATTTTTTTCTTGTCAGATACCAATAATTGCTGAATTCCTCTAACTGTTTCTGATGGGTCAAAATAAAGAGAAGTTCCCTCTGACATTTTTTTCCTCCACGTGTGTAAATATGTTTATTTCTGATTATCAATGGCAATGCTCATAAGCTGTGACAAAGCCTCAATGGGATCTACAATACAGCAAATAAACTTGTAAATATAAACATTGTAACATATTTTAAAGTATATCTTCTTAATTTCATTTTTAATCGAATGTAGATATAAATTATTGGTAATAACTTTACAAAAATATTAAAACATGATATGCTGATACAAAATATAAAAGGAAAGTGTCAGCTAATGAACGAATCAGACCAAGATATTGCCAATGCAGAAATAGCTAAAATAGAACGCTTGATACAGGATTTTAGGGAGAAGTTTGCTGCTGGAACTTCGGATGCTGATAATTTTATGACCATTTCTCAGATTGAACTTTTATGGAGTGAATTGCAGAATAATACCAATAATATTTATTCAGATATGATTCGTAAGTTGATG
>WRNQ01000100.1 GCA_009776565.1 Synergistaceae bacterium
TTTTATCATGGTTGTGATATAATGACAATGTCTATACATCACAGGAATAAGAGCCTAATTCACGAAAATGGGCAACCATTGCAATCAGTGAGTTCAGGCTCCGTGAGGTATAGACAACCAGCAATGGTTGTCCTTTTTTATCACGAAGGGTTATTTATAAACTAATGAGCAAGGCGCTGAAGGAACAAAGAAAATGCCGTCCGCTTCTCGATGCGAACAGTTGTTTGAAGAACTACCAGATGAAGGTCTGAGTAGTGATAGCTTCGAAAGGCTAGAAAAGCCTATAAAAGTATTTCGAAAAATGTCTGGGGACGAGCTATTTAGTTTAGTAGAGGGAGGCGTTATACGACCACTCGGAAAAGTATGGAAGCTAAGTTCAATAGGACAGCCGATGATGTATTTCTCTCCCGAAAAGCTTCAATATGCTCAAGCGGCAGAAGTAAGTTATGACAGCCTGGTAGAAGACGGCGAAGACGTAGATGTTAAAGACCGTGTAAAAATCTGGAATGCTGGAGCCAAAGAGGGAAAAAGCGTGATGGTCGAATTTTCGACTGATATAAAACCTATTACTGCAACTGGGTTATATGGCGGAAAATACATTCGAGAATATATTTATCCAAGCTATTGCTCAAGAGACTTCATAGTTGAGAGGATTTATGACACAGAATTTGATGAAGAAGTCGGAGATGAAATATACAATCGGAGAGAGTATGAAGATGAAGAGGATGAGTTGAGTGCCCTTGCCTTTTTAGCAAATGAGCTAAGGGAGACAGATAGAGAATATAAAAGACTTCGAGTCAATAGTAAAATGGGTAAAGAGGTGATGGAAATGCATGCTAAGTTTGCTGATCAAATACCACCAGCACCGCCACCACCCGAAAGTATTGACACAGAACAGTCCTATTAACGATGACCGGGGCACATGGTCTCCGTAGATTCGTAAAGATACCAGCCTCTCTGGCTTGTTTATACTACGCGTACAATTAAGCTAGTTCGCAGTCTTGCTTCCTCTTTGTAGAATAAAGGATGTATCGTTCAGTAGTTGTTGCGAATAACTTCATTGACCGCTCGGATTGCCTTACAGAGTTCTTTATCATCGTTCGGCCCAACCATGACAAATGCGTTCGCTTGCGGCACTTCTTCGGGAAGCAAATCATCTGCCTCAATTCTAAAAAATTCCACTATTGTAGGCGTCATAGCTTCTATGAGAAGCAAACCGCTTGTGCCGATCTCAAAAAACTTCCCTATGGTGTGAGCCATAGCTTTTTTAGGAAGCAAATCATAGGCACTATACTCAATTATCTCATGCATGATAAATACCATAATCTTATGGTGCGTCCTTTGCTCCACTAGCGTTTTTATCGCACTATACAGACTTAACGGCAAGGCGCGATCACCCCAAAACGCAATAAGTCTCCCACTACCCAGTGGACCTTCCTTTATCACAAAGTCCAGATCCAACTCCAGTTCGTCTAGAAGCTTTCTTATCATTATGTTTTGCATACCTCCAAAAGATCAAGCAACCATTATTATGAATATCCGCCCTAAGCGTAAACCTCCTAGTTAATATTACATATGCCGCAAGAAAAGTTGCGGCTCTCTACGCTCACAGTGTCCTCGTAAATAGTCTGGAACTCGTTATCCTCATATACGCTAATCACAGAATCCCTACGGCGCTCGGTGTATTGGTTTACGAGAGTATCCACAGCCATAGTCGCTAGGTATGTATTAAGTGTTTTAACTGCTGGCTCCTTGATGTCCTTGCCCTTAACATAGCCCTTAGCGACAAGCCCTTGTCGGACAGCTCCATCCGGATGGATTTCTTTGGCGATTTCATTGTAATTCACTCTCCCGAGGCAATGAAGGCAAACACGATCGCCGATACGAATCAGGATAACCTCTCCGCTCATATCAACAATAATCTCGTCCATTACAGTTATATTTACCCCAGCGGCGATGAGCGGAACATAATACTTAAACGCAATTTCATGGATACGAAAGCGGCTGGCGTGGTTGTCAGTAGCGATAAGAATCCAGTCCGAGCGGGCCAAAATATACTCCACCTCTTCGTCAAAGACATTGAGCGGATAGGCTTTTACGGTAGCATTCGGATTGATTCTATCAATGGCCTCCTTAACTGCTTCCACTTTCAGACGCCCGTTATTTGCGTCCTCGTAAGTTGCTCCAGCTACACGATTCAGGTTGGTCAACTCCAGTTTATCGAAGTCAATCAGGTTAATTTTAGTGAACCCCATATGGATTAAGTGTTCGGCCATGACAGAGCCAAGACCACCAACGCCACAGACACTAATCCATTGTCCGTTTGCTATCCGGCGCATGTTTTCTAGCCCAAGCGCTCGCACGCTACGGTTGAATATGCTGTTCTCGTCTTCGTCTACGCAGTCTTTATTTTCAGGGTCATCAGGCGATGGGATCGACTCTCCCGTTTTTTGCGTCTTAATCAGTGCAGGAAAAAAAACTGCTTCGTCGCAATCAATTTCCCACATCCTTGCTTTGTACGCCGTCTTGGAAAAAACTATTGACGCATAGGATGTGTTAGGCTCCTCTTTGTGTAAATACTTCGCAAAACCGCTTTCATCATTGTCGTCCGTACCTGAAAACCAAGCGTCATCTTCAGAGAATGGATGCGTATGAACCTCAATAAGCGTATCTACGTCAATCCGGCCATCAATTTCTTGTAGTATCCCACCTGCAAATGCCCCGTCGACGCGCAGATAAGCCCCGTTCTGGTTTTTGTACTGCTCTTCGGTAGGGAACACGGCTTCCACTACCGCTAAAACGCACAAATCCTTAATTACTTGTCGCTTAGCTAGTAGGCACGCATAGTATTCCTTGCTAGGATCACCAAGCAATTTCTCTCGCAGTTCGTTTAATGCTTGATTTGCAAATCGGATTTCGTGTGTAATGCGGCCATTTTTCTTTATCATTTGCGCACCTCATTTATTGTCTCGTTAACCACGGAATAGGAAGGCATCCTTGAAAAACCGCCATTTCGTCGATAGCAATAGATTTTTGCGGGATATTTTGCAGTATCGCTACCTCTCAAATCCCATACCGTTGCGGTACAACTTATACCGTAGCATCCCTTGTGCACTGGCAGACAGTATCTAGCAAGTCGTATAAAATACCTCATTGTCTGTATTTTCTTTCTGACGATGACGGCACTATCCTTCCAGCTGCCATGCCGAGGCGAACTGATACTTATAAGTGTATCAACATCATCGTTCCAATCTTCTGACTCTAGTAGTAATTTATCAATTGGTGTTATGCATTCAATGGTCGGCACCCCATTAAGGTTTGGAATGAATTTTGACGTATGTCGGTTACGCACAACTATTGACCCGCTCAGGCGGCGCTCAGCCCCTAGTGTCTCGAACAATACAATCGACGGAGCTTTAAGTTCGTGGTGTTTTGCTAGCAAATACACGGTTTCCCCAGATTCAGGCATTAGCTCAGGTAATCCATCATATTCTCGTTCGGAGAGGAAAATCATATATTCCAAGCCTACTTTTCCTTTCTTCCAATTTACCGTACCGCCCTTGCAGGCTCAATCGCCGACAAGGGCGGTACGCTTATCCATTTTCGATGACTAGTTGGCCGTTGGATCGGTGAGTACATCAGTAACCATCCTCATGATGTCCCACAGATTGTCACCCTTACTCCAGTCTTCCACTCGCTGCAACCGAGCGGGAGACCAGCTCCCCTCAGCGACATGCGTACAGTACCAATTCCACCCTTGCATTTTTATCCCTTGACTAGCAGCGTTTCCTCCCCATGTATAATCGCTAGCAAACCAGTGGGTCTCACCGGGCGGAGGCTTTAAATAATCAGGCATATAAAAGCCGTTTGGCGGCAAGTCAGGATACTGATCTGGAAGGAGCAGCATTATCGTAACGAATTCACTGTCGGGATTCGCCTGACGCCATGCACTAGTGAGCGTAAAATTGTGGAACAACACATAGTTGCAGGTATCATCCAATTCAACTTGCCCACGCCTAAATCGTTTCTCTGCCAGATTCGCAACCTGCTGTCTTATAAGCTCCTTTCTCCAAGGTTCCTTAACTCCAAAATAGGAACCCACAGGTGAGCCTTTGACGCGATCCGGAGCTGTTTTTATCTTATCTCCTTTTTGGATCGGATATGACTTGCCGCGCTCCAGTCGCGTGTGCTTGCCATCTCGCTCCAAGTACACTGAGCGCCCTCTTTTATCCTGGTTGCGAGGGTCCAAGTTCGCGAGTGACTCCACCGTTGCGTGTTCACCTTGATGTACGCACTGCTTGCCATTAACAACAACACGAACACTAGGCCCTCTTGGAGCCTGCGGCACTAGCGGAGCGGGAGGATGTTCCTGCCTCCCATTGTTAAAAATAATAGACATAAATGATTCTTCCTTTCTGCATTCGAAGATATGGATTATATTGAAGTTTTGTTATTAAGACGGAAGGGCTTCAGCGGAATGGGTGATATGATTGAAGATTGATTGAGCGGACACATTCACTGTAGATCCGACTTAGATCAGAATGGGCAAATATGGATCAAACGCTAGTGGCTTCTTGACCTACAAGAGCTTCTAAGCTAATAACACCAGAACAACGATTTGCAAGAAGCTGCGAAAGAGAGCTGTCAAATGAAGCGACTTCTACCCTAATTCCCAGTTTCCGCAGTTCTAGCACCACTGGTACAAAGTCGGAATCACCGCAGACTAATACGATGATGTCAGGCTTGAGTTCGTAGGCGGTTTTCATCATGTCCATAGTCATTTCAACATCAAAGTCGCACTTATAGCTTTGCCCTGCAACGGTACCGACCTTTGTATGTACAATATACCCGCTAGTCCAAAGGTCAGCGATTCTCCCATCTCTGGCGTGTTCCTGCCGAGGGTCAATCGGTACGTAAGCATTTGCTACCTTTAAGTAGCGCCCTTCGGCGTCATCAGCCAGATATCGCAGCAGTTCCGCTTGGTTTATCCGGCACCCGTTTGATGATGAAGCTGAATCGAGATTGGCGTAGTCCTGAAATATTGCTACTGTTTGCATGATTTACCTCCAAAAAGCTTTCTTTTCCCGCACTATCACGGCGGCAGCATCGCCACAATAGTATCGGACAGTTGACTGGTCACCTGAGTTGGGCGTTGAGGCCGTCAATTTTACGGTTAATGTCGCAAATCGTTGACCGCTTCTGTCTGATCGAAACCTCATGCCTGGGAAGCAATCCTTGCCGTTTGAGTTCTTCATCCTCCTTGACGAGGAACTCAATGTCGTTTTGGATTCCCCTCCTTTGGGACTCCAGTGCCTGTATCGTGGTAACGATATGGTCTATTTTCCTTGCGTCCATCTTTAGAGAGTACACCTCCTTTCGTAAGTCGTTAGTTCCCTGTGAAACTCTTCATCCCCTATTTAGCCGTTGGGAATCCGAGTTTCCTATAATGACTCTCCTCTACCTTTAAACGCTAGCAAACTGTCGAATTGTCACTATCACTTGAGAAGCATGAGGAGGAAACCATTCATTCAAACGGGTCCGCGAGTTGCTCCAAAATTGCTCTAATAACATCTCCAGCCGGAGACCAATCTCTCAACGCTTCATATGAAGCGTACCACTCCCAACCTGAGGATTGAGCTGGGCGTTCTTCGTCCTGATAGCTGCCTCGATAAAAACTATCGGAATATGGGTTTCTTAAGCTATTTGGCAGGAAGAACCCGTTCGGCGGCAGATGAGGATATTGGTCTGGGAAGATAAGCAACATAGGTACGAAATTCCTGCCAGGATTTGCTTGCCGCCAAGCATCAGGTAGATTGAACTCGTGAAACATCACCCAGTGACAATCATTATCAAGTTCAACTCGCCCACGTTTAAAATAATTATGAGCTATATCCGCAACCTGTTGCTGGATCAGTTCTTTCTGCCAAGGCTGTTTCTCGCCAAAATAGGATGCAGGCATCACTGGTACTTCCTTTACGTTATAGCGAATGTAGTGGAGTTACTGCAGTTCGCTTTCTATGCTATATAGGCACAGTTTCAAATCGCATTAAGTCAATTACGTATTATTAACTACAAAAAGATACTACTTGAGAGGGGCGTGCGAGTATAGCCATATTCTCCCAGACTAGTTTTAAAGTCCTGCTTCAAAACCCCAAATAATTTGAGCAAGGCATTATATCATCTAACCCTCGGCAAGTCAAGACAATTCTCGCGTCTTGCAAATAAAGGTAATTCGCCCACTAAAATATCCCGCCCAATTATATTTATGCTTATCCCCATAGTTCCTCATTGCAACCCCTTGAAAGTTCTGAAAAAAGGTAGTATAATAGAGGAAAGGGAAGCGGAAAAGGGGGAATAAGGG
>WRNQ01000101.1 GCA_009776565.1 Synergistaceae bacterium
CCTTTCGGGGAAAGAGGGCTGCGCAACTAGGGCGGTCAACAGGGGGTTGTACATTAGCTCGGGCGTTTCAAACCCCTTTCGGGGAAAGAGGGCTGCGCAACGATTCTATTCTTCGGCGGACGAAAGAGAGAATGAAGTTTCAAACCCCTTTCGGGGAAAGAGGGCTGCGCAACTTCGTACGTGTCGGCGCCCAGCTCAGTGGCGTGTGAAGTTTCAAACCCCTTTCGGGGAAAGAGGGCTGCGCAACAGCAAAGGCTGGCTCAGGATCAGGACAAGACTAGACGTTTCAAACCCCTTTCGGGGAAAGAGGGCTGCGCAACAAGGATGATGTTACTGGTAAAAATGGCAAATTTGATCGTTTCAAACCCCTTTCGGGGAAAGAGGGCTGCGCAACATGGGCAAAGCTGAGGTTTGCTTTAAGACGAACAATGTTTCAAACCCCTTTCGGGGAAAGAGGGCTGCGCAACGCCAAGCGTCTGGATGGTTGAAGGCGACGAAGTCGGTTTCAAACCCCTTTCGGGGAAAGAGGGCTGCGCAACCCAGCAGTTGAATGCTTGGCAACAGAATTGGATGGCAGTTTCAAACCCCTTTCGGGGAAAGAGGGCTGCGCAACGGCGGTAGTAAATGCTATAGCTGAGCAAGAAGATATGTTTCAAACCCCTTTCGGGGAAAGAGGGCTGCGCAACTAGCGAGCGTGGGAATAAACCGCTATGGCTGGCAAAGTTTCAAACCCCTTTCGGGGAAAGAGGGCTGCGCAACCGTGGAGACAAAAATGGGATATAACACGAAATTTGAAGGTTTCAAACCCCTTTCGGGGAAAGAGGGCTGCGCGACTCGGCGAACGAAAGGAGATGCTATGGAAAAAGGAAGTTTCAAACCCCTTTCGGGGAAAGAGGGCTGCGCGACCCCTTACCATTTTAGCCATTGTGATTACAGGGTTTGAAAGGTATAAATTCCCCGAAACTGATTTGGTACACATAACACCACTTTTTGTGCTATCACTTTGCATCAGTTTCCCTCCCAATAATAGTCCTTTCGGATGGTGAAAACCTTTGAGACCCTGATTGTACCCGTTTTTAACCCCTTCGCTTTATCCATTCCCCGAGATGGGTTATTTTGGGCGAAAAAATCTCGGGGAATCATGTGATGACATAGATAACTTACCAAAAAGGGTTTTGAAAGTCAAGTCAATTGATTTTTGACTGTTTTTTCTTCTGCCTGATTTTTAACTGTTTTTCTTTTTCTTTTTTCTTATGTTTTAACTGCATGCTTTATTACCTGCTGCGGTTATTGTCCAAACAATACGTCAGTTTGCTTATTGTATTTTTGGCTTATTTGCCGCAACGCCCTTTGCTCAAACGCGGTAAGGTCAAAATATCTCGAACATTGGCGTTACATGCGTCGTCATGGCTTATGATTCGGGATTGCGCGTTGCCGCAAAGTCAATATATCTCGAACATTGGCGTTACCTGATCTATGCTTTCGCCTATCATAGTAAACGCCGTTCCCGGATTCAGTCGTTCGAAGATTATCAAACTGTCGCTTGGCGCCTGCTCTTTATTATAGTGATTAAGCACTTTTTGTAATTTACTTTTACATCGTGAGACTTCGGCAGCATCGAGTCTGCAAATAAAGATGGAAAATTGCAGGCGAAAACCAAAATCCTTCAGGCTTTCATCGATTTTTCTACGCAGCTTATTACTTGTTATGTCATAGCAAATAAGCGTTAGTTCATTCACGATACGACTCATAACTCTCTCCCTTGATCAACGCATTCTTCAGAATGTCTGCCTGCGCTCTGAACCTCTCGCGCCATGCTGGTATGCGCTCATAATATAACCCGCAGAACTTCTTGAAGCCATCTTCGGTCAGACGCCAATCGCCGTTTCTCATTTGAAAATGATCTTCTTTGAGCTGCTTTTTATTGAGCACTGCTATGATCCATGAATCTATGAAAACGGGGCGAAATTCTTCCATAATGTCTAAAGCGAGCGAGTTGCGCCCATAGTGTATACTGTGAAGAAATCCGACCTCGGGGTCAAGTTTCTTTACAATCAGGCAAGCTGTTATTTCGTTACATAAAAACGCATACCCGAGATTCAGCAGCGCATTTACATAGTCCGGCGAGGGGCGATACTCACGCCGTGTGAATACAGAATCTTTTAGTAAATGCCGGAAGCAATCCCAATAATATTTAGCCGAAATACCTTCAATACCCATGACTTCGTCCAGCATAGAAGCTCTATCAAGCTTTCTGGCATTTACTTCAATTGCTGATATATGTCCGTCAAATGCTGGATTTGAATCATGATATTTATATTTTTTCACAACGCTAAGTTGATTATGAATTTTCGCGGAAACTACAGATTTAGCAATTTCAAGTCTGCGTTCGGAGTTTGTAAAAGCGGAAAACTGAGCAAGCCTAACAATAGCCCCTCCACCCTTCGCAGATAAAACACGTCCTTTTATCTTACCCCACTGTGATTGATAAATTACATCTACTCCATTGTTCAGTAACATATTTAGCGCGCATGATGTCACACTCACGTTATCAAGTACTACTATGGTCTTGACGCCGATGATGGGAATTGTAGCTAAAGTGTCTCCTGAACGAACGAGCTTAAGATGTTCACCCTCGCGCCTAACAGAACATTTTTCATGAGTTATATAAAGTGTTTCCATTTTATACCACCTTCATAAATATGCCGTCGTCGGTCTTTATTAGCAGTCCCAGCGGAGTAATCAGTTCTCGGTTGTTATCACGCTCAAATAGATATTCAATCTGCCCTTTGAGTATTTTCTTCTGCTCAGAGATTTCATACTGGTTTTTATTGAGTTCTATTATTGCCGAGATGGCGTCAGTGGCTTTTTCCTTTGGATTTTTTGCCTTAAAGTGTCCGATATTATCCTTTGGCGGAGTTGGCTTGAAACACTCGTTATCAACACGAAGCGCATGAATAATCGGTGTCGGATACAGCTTCTCATTGTTGAAGTTGCAAAAACATGGGGTATCATCTCCTGCCCGCTCGCATAGCTTTTTACAGCCTATAGGATTATTGGGGCTGTATCTGCTTATCCTCCGCTGAGTCTCAGCGTAGTCGTAATCGCTGCACATCGAAAGAGTATTATGGATGAAATTAGCTCCATCTTCGCCGAGGCAATGAAAAACTTGCAGCAAATTCATTTTGTCCTGCATCGCGAGATAACCCTCAGATTTTGCTTTTTTAACTAATCTTGAAATAATATGGCATTTTCTGATTACATTTCTGATTGTGTTCGGAGGTTCATATTTGTCATTTTGTGAAGACTCTGTGGCACTCTCATTTGCCTGTACCGGCGCTTTATCTTCAGTTAGGTCACATTCTTGAGCTTCATATATCTTTTCAGCAAGTTCATAGTTGCAGTTCATGATTGCCGAGTCAATATCCTTCTTAATATCAAAACCCAAGTAACGGAATCCATCCATAGTGTTAACTTCTTTGCTTTTTTCGACATTCAATTCAAGCCCCACTTCAGAAAGTTTTTCCTTGACGAGTCCTGCATTTGAAGCTGGCGAAACGAGAATATCGTCAACATATCGTGAATAAAACGCCGAATTATCTTCCATAAAGAAATCGAAATCTGACAAGTAAAGGTTCGACAATGCAGGCGATAAACTGCTTCCTGTTGATATACCCGGCTCATGTGCGTTTATGAGCAATTCGAAAAGCTTGAGCAAACCTTTATCGTTAAATACCCCGGAGATTTTTTTATGTAGCAAATGCCCATCTATACTGTCGTAAAAACGCCTTATGTCAATTTTTGAGAATTCTGTCACCCCTTTGCGTATTGCATCATCAAGCGTTTTCTTTGCTGTGAATATAGACCGCTTGCATATAAACCCGTGTACGCTATTCGCAGGAATCAAAACTGTCATGATTGTCTCTGCGAGTGTGGACTGTACAATTTTGTCATCGACGCAGTGGATACTTATGAGACGGTTCTTGTTTTGATAGACTTTTTCGGGGTATGGCCGATATAAACCGCACATCAGAGACGTCTGGAGAGAGCGCAAGTTTTTCCACAAATCGCTTCTGTACAAGGATAAATCTACACCATCAATTCCGGGACAGCCTTTATTTGCAGATATTTTCTGCCAAGAACGATATAGTGTATCAATATTCGCAACGCACTCCATATTATACATTAGGCAAATCCTCCTCTATGGGCAGCCAAGCTGCCATTTGATTATTATTGAAATACTCTTCAATGATTTTCCTTAAGTGCTGCGCGTAATGATAGATCTTCTGACTTTTGCTCTTAGGCGATGGTTTTACTCGAACGAGTTCCCCGACACTTATTCCGTCTTTCAACCATTTATAAAGTAATCCGCAACGCCGCCGAAAAGTAAGAAAATAGTGAGTACCGCTTATATCAATATAAATATGCAGTTGGTTATGAGTGTTGTATACACAAATTCTTGTTTTTGGGTTTTTCATAACATTGTAAATTCCTTTTTACTCGTATTGTCATACTTACATTTTTTATATTCAATTTAAAATTTACTCGCGAAAACGATTGAGTCAGGATTTGATAATTTTGACGGTATTACCGATGGCGTCGATTATTTCTTCTGTCTTACGATCTGAACCGGCGGCAAGAACAGTTACTTCTACACGAACAAGTATCATTGCTTCGTCCACTGAAAGATTCAAAGATTCATTTCACCTTGACAAAGAACGGCGTCAGGTTTGTATGATTGAATTTCCGAGGCATACTCTTTTGCAAGCGACCAGACATATCTTTGTCACAGTATGGGTCAGTATGGGGGAAAGGAATATCATAGATTTCAATATAAGAATGAGCGGCGGCGAATTGCGCTACGGACCAATTGGAGATTGGATGGTTAGTAAAGTTAGTAAGCATTTTAGTCTCCTTTCTGGGGCGGGTTGCTGCCCCCGTTCCTGTCCGACGCAATTCAATCCGTATCTATTATCTATATCAGCTAAAAAATCACGAAAGTAAAAATATCAGATATTTTTTGTTAAGATTTTTCTAATTCCTCAGTTTTGTAGGCTTTGAGGAGTATTTTTCTCTTATCAGCCAGTCTGAAACGATATAATAAATTAATTTGTGTGAGCCGCCTTTTTCTATAGTATATGCGATAGCAGCATAAGCGACAGCGGTAGCGAACCCGTTTGACTGGATCAAAGTTGGGAATTTTCTTGCGTATGAAATGATGTGTTGCTCCCATATTATTGCAGCGCGGCCTCACTGACGGCGCTAAAAAGTACTCTATACCGCTGATTTCTTCCAACAACAGTGGGCTTTGACAGGGTGTAGCATTTTTGCATTGTTTCGATTCGACGCTTTAGGAGGTTCTCGTCTTTAATATCATTATAGACAACATTGCGCATATTCGTGAATGCGCCGTGAAATACAAGTAAGTAATTAAGAACAACCTCTTCCATTAATGGGAATAGTTCGTCGTTTTCTCTTATAACGTCATCTCCGGGGAATATTCCTTTTTTTGTTAAATCAATAGTATCAAAGGTATAAAATCCTTCGAAATAGCTTTTTTTGGACTTTGGCAGATTTTTCTCCTGCGCCTTCCTCAGGGTAATAAGCGGCGCGACGCTGATAAAGAGAACAAACGGACTGCTCTGCTCAATTAATACTCCAGGATCATTGGATTCATCGGATATGTCAATTGACTGAAACACACCCTCATCATCGTCTTCTGAAGGAACGGAAAAGGGCATCTCATTTTTTTGCTTTTCCATTCGTTTTCTTATGATGTCGTTCGCACGTAGATTAATTGTATACGATAATACAGTTGTAAACGAAGCCTTTTTTTCCGATTCATATTTCCCCGGATCATAATTCCTTAGCAAATGTAAAAGCACATCAATAAACATATCATAGAATTCTTCAAATGGAAGTTGTCCGTTAAATTTCTTCAGGAGAGGGAAGTATGCCATATCATTGATGTTTTTTAGTAAGCCCAGCTCGTATTCCACTATCTCTACTTCAATTGTTCTGGCACGCTCTGAATCCTTATCTCGGTCAAGGCTTGTCAATTCTTCAGCCAATTCTTGTAGATGCTCATTCGTCATCGCTTTGCCCCCCGATTCCAAGCAACGCCCGAATTGCCGTTTCCGGATGCGGAGCCTTCATATCAGCCAGCTTGTCAACGATTGGAAACATATATAGCAGGGGTGTTTGATCATAAATGCCGTTATTGTTATTCAGGTCCTTATGTGGTCACGCTAGCAGATTTGAGCACCATGAACATAACGAACAATATCAAAATCTGATATAAAGAAGTGAGCCATCAGATGATTGATGGTATAAGGGTATT
>WRNQ01000102.1 GCA_009776565.1 Synergistaceae bacterium
GTCCGAGACTACCTCGGACAACCGCATATATCCAGTTTTCAAGATACTATGCCGCAGGATATTACCCCGTGTCGGCGTTTGATTAAGATTATATCACAATGGGAGGTTGCTGAATGAATACAAAAAAACAAAGCGAACGCCGCTCGTTGGCGACGTTACGACTCTCATCCAACGGCTAAAGCCATTGGCTTTCCCGTCGTGATGTCGTAATAATTCTCGAAAATAACGCCCGCCACCATTTTTAAGTCGCTCGTCATCAAGCGTAAAGCCTTTGCGTATGTATTCGTTTAACCGCTTCGTCGCCCATTGACGAAATTGTGTACCGCGTAGAGATTTTACGCGATACCCAACAGAGATAATCACATCGAGGTTATAATGGTCAACTTGTCGCTCAACCTGTCGTGTACCTTCAGTTTGAACTGTTGCATATTTTGCAACAGTTGCCGACTCGTCCAATTCGCCTTCGCTAAAAACGTTTTTGATGTGGCGTGATATGGTAGACTTGTCGCGTTCGAACAACGCCGCCATCTGGTCGAGCGTCAGCCAAACAGTTTCTTCGTCAAAGCGTACATTAACAGATATTTTTTCATCTTCGGTCTTGAAGATAATAATTTTGTTATCTGTGTTCCTCATAAACTCCTACCCTTTGCTACCATTGATTCGGTATCAATACCGTGTTTCTTGCAAAAATCAAAGAACACTGACATGGCCATCTTGTTAGGGTGGTTTTTTCCATTCTCCCATCTATTGATTGTGTTGATGATTTGCCTCCTATCCGCGATAAAAGTCGCATTTACTCTTTTGATCATCAATTTATCATCACTACACTTTCGCCATACCTTGAAACCTTTGCGGAACATGGCATTTAAGCCCCGATCTTCTGCTCCCTTCACTCCCACTCGATTGTTGCAGGAGGTTTGCCCGTTATATCGTAAACTACGCGGCTTACCTCAGCTACTTCGTTGCAAATCCTTCGCGCCGTGGAGTCCANCACTTCGTGAGGAAAGCGGAACCAATCCGCCGTCATGCCGTCGGACGCGTCAACCGCCCGAAGCGCAATTACCTCTCCGTATACTCTTATGTCTCCGGTTACTCCGACGCTTTTTACGGGAAGGAGCACGCAAAAAGCCTGCCATATATCGTCGTAGAGGTCCGCTTTTCTTATCTCTTCCATGAATATGGCGTCCGCTTTCCTTAGCACGTCAAGACGTTGCGCCGTAATTTCGCCGAGACAGCGCACAGCAAGCCCCGGTCCGGGGAATGGGTGGCGCGCTATTATACTTTCAGGCACTCCCAAAATGCGGCCAATCTCCCTCACTTCATCTTTAAACAGGTCTTTCAGGGGTTCGAGGAGCTGAAAATTCATGTCTTCCGGCAATCCTCCGACGTTGTGATGCGATTTAATCACCGCCGCGCCTTTCCCTTTGCGCCCGCTCTCTATAATGTCAGGGTATAGCGTTCCTTGCAACAGCCAATTCTTATCTGGATTATCGCTGCCGCATATTCTTTCAGCTTCCTCTTCAAAAACTCTGATGAAAGTTTCTCCGATTATCTTTCTCTTTCGTTCCGGATCCGTTACGCCCGAAAGGGCTTCAAGAAACCTGGCTGAAGCGTCAACATAATGTACGCGAAGGTTCATTGATTCGTAATCTTTCAACACCTGTTCAGCTTCCCGGCGCCTCAACAATCCATGGTTGACGAAAATGCAGTCAAGGTTACCGGCGGCGGCGCGGGATGTTAATGAGGCGGCAACACTTGAGTCAACTCCTCCGGACAGACCGCATATCACGTGTCCGGAACTTATTTTCAGCGCTGTATTTTTCACTTCGTCGTCAAGCCACGAGTTCAAATCCCAGCTTGGCTCACAGCTGCATATTTTAAACAGGAAATTTGAAATTATCTTTTCCCCGTCTTCAGTGTGGACTACCTCCGGGTGAAACTGAACGCCTGATATTTTACCGTCATGCATCTCAAACCCGGCAACCACGTTTCCGCTCTTTGCTGTAATACGAGCCCCCGCAGGAAGTTCTACAACGTGGTCCAGATGGCTCATCCAAACGGTGAACTCATTTTTCAGTCCTTCGAATAATTTACCGCAATTCAGGTTTAAAAGCTTAGAGCGCCCATATTCAGCGCTTTCTCCTTTTATGACCTTCCCGCCAAGNAACTTTGTCAATACCTGCATTCCATAGCAGAGTCCAAGAATCGGGATTTGAGTCCCCAGTAAATCNTCATTTATTGACGGAGCGTTTGCTTCGTTTACGGAGTACGGCCCACCCGAAAGAATTATTCCTTTTGGGTTCAAAGAAANAATTTTTNCGATGGAAACATCCCATGGCAGTATTTCNCTGAATACTTTNANNTCCCTNATACGCCTTGCNATTAACTGTGTAAACTGTGAACCAAAATCAANTATCAATATATTATCTTTACGTTTCATTAAAGTTTAAATCCTCCCAATTGTATTTATAATGTGGTGAATTATACTGGAATTTTAGTGATTTTTACGATATGATAATATACTGAATCGAAATCTGACGCAACGACGCCGCCAAACGAGGCAGGCGCAATTTACCTGTTTTTCATATTTGTGTTATCATCAATTCTACAAGTACGAAAAAGGAGATGTCTATTTAAAATGAGAGACAACATTTGCGAGCAAATTGATTTCATTTTACAAGGCGGGCTTTGGGAGATAGTCACTGAAGAACTGACGANATTTACATCATCTGCGCTCATAATTGAGATTAAAGATGAGGATATTGTCGTGTTGGAGGCAGTAAACGCCAANTTAGACAGATTAATGTTTAAAGGCATTGGTAATGAGTTGTTGTCCTATTCGCCCGAGATTCCACCTGTCCGGAAGCTTTTCTTTGATAGTTTTCCGATTCCGGTTATATCTCAACTTGGGGAATGGACAAATGTCATAAGGTTTCATGATAAAGGATGGGATATTTATATCCTGGTTATGGAAACTCCGGCTACGGATTTTCTGGATGCTATGAGACCATTTCTCAAGGTTATCTCCCTTTGGATTTCGCTCCGGGACTCTTCTCAAGTGGAAGAAAAGTTATCAGCCCTGTCGTANATGATACTGACGACNAAAAATATNCTNGCAACAATTTTTGAGCCCATGAGCATAGAATATTTTGCGGATTTTTTAAGAAGCGTTTTGAGGGAAAGCTTTTTTGCTCAGAAATCTGCGATTTACATTGATGATGGTTCTTCAATTAAACTTCTTAAAGGTGATGACCTTGGCTCGCCTTCCAGGAACGGTATTTTTGCTTCAAGAATTCTTGCTCCGACACCGGTTATCTATAANGATAAAGAAGCTAATGAAATTGGTTTGAGCTCTGAATTTATTTCCGGAAAATCTGTTTTCATACTGCCGATACTGGACTCAACTACGGATATAATCAATTTTCGTCTGTTTTGTGCAGGCGTNTTGGAAAAACCTAATTCTCAGGAAATTGTAAATTTTATGGAGCTCTTGGGCAATGTTGCTTCAAAAGCGCTTGAAATAAGACGTCTCCATGTAGCTACCAACGAGAAGGCAAAACAGTTGGATTTAAAGTCATATACTGTTGCAGCTTTTTACAATTTTTTCCAAAAACTACTATCTTGTGGGGAAAGAACCGAGTTCCTTTCTTTTCTCTTAAGTTTTTTCAACGAAACATCGCAAGCTGAAAAAGTAAAACTTGTTGTTTACGATACCAGAGACCGCAAATACTGCTTAATCGGAGAATGCCTTAATGGTATAGCGGCTCAATGCTTTGAACCTTTAACGGCAGCGATGGAGAGGATATCCGGGGATGGCGCCGGAGAAATTGATGAGGTCGGATTAGCCCTGTTAGGTTTTGAATTCAAAGATATGCCCAAATGCCAGGTTTATCCACTGTGGATTGGAGATACGCTTGAAGGATTTGTCGCTATGTACAAAATATCGCATGAAACAGCGATTCCTGATTATTCTCTTGTTTTCAAGATGTTATGTCAAGTAGCTGCAAGAGAGCTTTGTTTCAGATTGAGTTGCTAGCGTAGAATTTAATTGAACGTACTATACGATTTTTACGACTGGCAGTTAAAAGCTTACAGACAAATCAAAGGAAAAAGCGCAGTTTTATCTGCCCCTACAGGTTCTGGTAAAACTCTTGTTGCGTATCTTTGGTCCGGGATTATGAACGAAGATGGTTTCGTTCAGGATACAGAAAACAGGATTATTTTTACTGCGCCAATAAAAGCGCTCAGTAACGAGAGATACATGGATTTAAGGCGAATGGGGCTTGATGTTGGAATCGAAACAGGGGATTTCAAGCGTAANGAAAATGCAAGGATAATCTGCTGTACNCAGGAAATATACACAATGAAATATGCCTCGGGTAAAAAACAAAAGCTGATAGTTGACGAATTTCATTATATCTTTACGGACCCTGACAGAGCCCGGACTTATATCGACGGAATAAGAGCCAGTGATAAAAGTGTTCCAATACTTGTCATGTCGGCAACTTTTGGCGGCGCTGAGATAGTTAAGAATTATCTTTCTGAAATATGCAGCCGCAGTTTTGTTTTATACGAAAACCGAAACAGGATGACAGAGTTAGTTTTTACGCCAAAAAAACCGGCTCTGATATCCAATGTGCAGGATGCGCTTGTTTTTGTTTTTTCACAAAAAGCTGCGATGGATTGTGCGCTTAAGATAGCTTCCACAAGAAATCCAGTTACAAAGGGCAACAATAATCGTTTGCATAAACTTGCCGAAATATTGGAAGTTCCCAAAATTTCTCCTGCTTTGTTAAAAGGAGTAGGNATATATCATGGAGGAATGTTTCCAAAAGAAAAACTACTGGTTGAATACGCTTTTCGNGANAGAGTCATTGATGTCGTATGCGGAACTAACGCGCTTTCACTGGGGGTTAATCTTCCTGCTAAAACAGTTATTTTTGCACAGCTGATACAGTATAATGATGAGCCTATCAGTAAGAACGAATTTCTGCAAATGGCGGGAAGAGCCGGACGGAAGGGCTTATTTGACATTGGTTATGTAACGTGGCTTAAAGAATCGCCATATGAGCGAAGAGGAGTTAATACCGGTAAAGTGTTTTCGGCTTTATGTTCAATGCCGCCCGAGCAGGCGCGCGTTACGCTCCGTCCGTCTTATGGAAGGCTGCTGAGAAAACAGGTCCTTATGGAAACAGAAGCTGAATACATGGCGGAATACTCTTTTCCACAGGGAGATCCCAGGTTTTGTATAGAATTCTTGCGTTCAGGACTTGAAAAAATCGACCGTTCAGTTAGAAAAATAGTTCACGGAAAAGACCGGGAAAAATATAGGAAAATTCTTGCTACGATATGGTATGACGAAATGGATATAGATGAAAATCTGGAAATGGCCACAATGTTTTTTGAAGAGCAATCCCCCAGCGCTCTCATGGCAGCTCAAATGGTACTCCCATATGAGCGGAATTATCTGCAGGCGTTNCTAAAAGTGAAAAGATTTGCCAATCGTCTTCCGAAGGGCTATACTTTTCGNTCCATGAATGAACTTAACAGTACCGTAGAAAAAATTGACCCAACAATTTATGGATTCGAGGAAAAAATAGGCGAGATAGAAGTGTCACAATAGGCAGCCGAAAGGACTTGACAAAGAGTTACGCGTTGAATTGGTTGATTATGTAATTTGCAGAATGTAATATTTGCCGGATCAGGAATAATACGGGCAATTCAAATGGTTCATGTAAGTATAGATATTAAATAAAACTCTCTTGCCAAATTCGCATTATTTGTGTATATTCCCCAATATATTCTATATAAATTATCTATGTCATCAGGCAATACAATTTATTGTTATTTACTTTGATTCATTTCTGCATTATTGTTTATTTTGATACATTATTATTTATATTGAAACATTATCCGAGAAAGGAATGTCATATAAGATGAACTCATATGTTCCCAGAATTTTAAGCTTAGAAGAAAAACAATTTTTATCCCCTGAAGCTCAGGAAGTTGCTTANCATTATTTTATTGCAGAAGGAATTCCGCCGGAAGTGACNGAAAAGGCAATTTTACAAGCTCAGGTGTTGAGTGGGTTTGGGATCAGAACAATAAGCGGCGAGATGNTGCGCCAGCTTATTAACGCAAATATATTCGATGATTTTTCCAGGTTATCAGTTCAATTGCCTTCTAAAGACCTGATACATAGGATTTGTTAAATGAGAGTAACAAAAGGAAAAACAAAAACAGAGAATAAACCAGCGAAAAAATCAAAAACTAC
>WRNQ01000103.1 GCA_009776565.1 Synergistaceae bacterium
AGTTTGCCGCTTGATAAAGCAATAAATGCTTCGTCAGCTTTTGTGCAATCATTTTGAAAAACCATTCCACCAACAAAGTTTGTTACCTGTCTTATCGTATCATCATTAATACTGATGTGCAATGCATCAGATATTGCGTCCTCAGCTCGCTGATATGAGCTCTGATTCTGTGCCCAATATGCTATTTTCAGCATTGCCGCAGGTGTAATCTTGAACGGTAGACCTGCAAGNCCTAAGTATGAGTCCATGGGAGCCACNCTCTTTACTCCAGAACATTGCTGTAAAAGTTCCTTGCTCTCCGTATTTTTTGGAATAAGAACATATCTGGAGAAGGTCATTTTCCCCAATGTGGTTACGATTGTTATATCGTTCCTTGCATGTGTTTTGAGAGCTATTCCTTTGAGATAGGCGTCTACCCTCGTTTGCCCGCCTTCGCGGAGCGGAGCGCATCCTGTACAATACTAACCACTGACCACTGTCTTTTAATTTTTCCTGAATAACCAAAACGCTGACGTAATAAGCATCGCGAACCCTATCATTCCCACATTACAGCCGCTGTTGGAGTCCGTCTTATTAATAGACTTTTCTTCAGATTCTTCATTATTAGGTACTGCAGACATAACAGAAGGTGAATATCCTCCCGGAAGCTGCGCCCCAATCTTGCCATAGTTGTTCAAAAATATATTAAAGTCATTTAGGTCAACTACTCCGTCGTTGTTAAAATCTGCAAATCGATTGAATACGGGGGAGTTTGAAAGCCTGCCGTAGTTGCTCAAAAACAAGTTGAAGTCGTTCAGGTCTATCTTATTGTCCCCGTTTCCTTCGCCGCCAAGCAGAGTTCCAACGTTGATAACGTCTCCGTTATTAACCGTTCCTACATACTGACTTGCCGCAAGCGTCCGTTCTCCTTTTACCCATAGTGTCAGCTCTGTGTTTATCATAGGTATACTTGCTTCAGTCTCCCCGTTCTGACCAGCTTTAACCGTTTCTTCCGCAATAATGGCGTTATTGCTTATCCACTTTAACATAATATTTTCTATATTCGCCGCGCTTGGCGTCGCGCGCGCTTGGAAGCTTACCTTTAAGGTTACCGCGACATATGGGTAAAGTTGAAGACCGTTCGCATAAGCTTTTGTGTTGATTCCGCTGAACGAAGGATTGGCAACGTTATAGGCGCCGCCTCCGCCATTGATATCAAAGAAAAGTTCCGTTACGCCATTCGTTATATTAACAACTGAAGCCATTAAACTGTAACCTGTGTCAGCGTAGCCTTTCACTTCTCCGCTTGTTGATATGTTTATGTCTGTTGCGGCACTAATAGCGGCGCCATATCCGTTAATAGTTTCTGCTGTGACATTCGCCGCGCCGCTAATGGTGACCGAGCCAGACATAGATTCTATCGCTGAAGCGTTATCGGCAGTAGTGACGGCGTATACTGAACCGCCGTTTATTTCTATGTCGCCATTGGCGCTTATCGCCGGGCTGGTGTCGGAGTTCAGCGTCAAAGTCATTCCGAAAGCGCATGTTATAGTGAGTTTACCGTTTCCTGTGTTGACAATACAATTTGCGGTTATATTGTCCGTAACGTTTATCGCAATACTGTCGTCTGTAACAAAGACTATATCCCCGAGGTCATCATTAACGCCGGTCAGAGTTAGTGTTTTTGCGGCTGCGTTCCAATTCCAGCCCGTCCCGTCCGCATTTCCGGAAAGACCTATCTCCGTCCCATTTATAGTAGCATAGTTATTCGATTCGAGAGTGACCGTTACTGCAGCCGTACCAGATTTGCTTGCGTCTGCCGTTGAAGTTGCCCGGACTGTTAATGACGCCGCAGTTTCGCTTGCGGCAACGCTCAACTCACCGCCTTGCGTTATCGAAGTTCCGGGTATTCCACCCTCGACCGTCCATGTTACTGTCTGCGGCGGGTTATTTGTCCCATTCACCGTTGCATAAAACGTCTGCGTCAAGCCTTTATGTACTGATACACTGGAAGGGGAAACAGCTACGCTTGTGACCGCCGGCAATTCTGGATCGTCCCATCCTCCATAATCTACCCAAGTCTCAATCTCTTCTGCAGTCATTTCAAAATGATTAATAAAGTGGATTAACTCCAGCTTATTTCCCGGACTAGTGAACCAGCCTTGTATTGTTACGGATCCCAAAGCCTGCTCGTCCTCGTCTTTTAGCGTAATGACAAGGTTATCTCCCGCGCGGTCCATGCCGAGATGCATCAAATCTGGTCCTTCGTCAATCAATAGAATACCGGATGGTTCTGTTTTCGTTCCGTTGTTAACTACGGTCTTATTTCCTCCTCCCATTTCCCATGTATAGATATTGTCATACGCTCCACCGAGATAAGTATCAGCTCCATTTTTCCCAACAAAGAAATCAATGCTTGCTGGGTTGGATGCTCCCACAAGATAATCCGCGCCATTCGTTCCTTCGATAATGTTTAAATAAGCCATAAATGCATATGGGTCGTAACCGGGATCTCCATTGTCAAGTTGATGTAATCCTTCAATGCACATGGCGACAAGCGCCTGGTGGGGAGTGAAGCCTATTGCCTCATTGACTCTCATTCTCCATACGCCGATATAATCCTGCGGCGTTTGCGAGCTATCCGCAGAAACTGGAAAAGATACGCGCGTTCCGTTGACCCTTTGACGTCCGAATAACTCGTCGTCAGGAGTGTAAAGCGAAACGTCAAGAGTATGTAAAGTTTCTTCTGACGGCACATCCAGTCCCAACGTTAAATCCGTAACTTTGAGTACAAATGTTACATTTCCCGGAGAACTGCACTCCACTTCAAAATCTTGAGACAAGGCATTCATTAACGCTTTACTGACCATTTTTTTCAAGTTAATATCATTCATGGTCAGAAATGGAAGTTCTTTGAGAATTTCGCGGGCTTCCTGCTTGTTTTTCGCCATTTTTAAAGGTTCTGATACAAGCGCGTGTACCACTTTTTTGATTTCCGGCATAGCTGCGGCACTTATATTGGGTTCAACAGTAAACGAAGAATAGACAACTTTACCTTCGCCAAGCGGAAATTCAATAGCCATAGGATAACGACGTATTTCTACCATTGGATTTAGGGGGGTTCCAGTTTGTACGTAAATCTCTCCCGCCGCAAGGTTTTTAATGCCATTTCCTGTCCCTAGGGGGTTAATGACTGGAGCGTGTACGTCCGGAGTGAATACGGCAATTGCCTGGTTCAAACCTGTAGCATTTTTTAAGTCTTCATTTAAATCCAGCAGGACATGGCTTTGATACCAATAACGAGGTTCGTTTTCGCCAAAGAAATTAAGAGACATACCGGCGCGATTGGCAAGGGTTTTCGCAAAAAACCAAGAATGACCGGTTATATAAACAGTACCACCATTTTGCGCAACTATCTCCGCCTTATTTACAAGTTCATTTATCCAGGGATACATAAAAACATAGTCAATATAAGGAAACGATTCAACAAACAAAACGTCCGTATTTTCAGGATTCCAACTGGTATTTAGCGCATTACCGAATTTCGATATAAACGAACAATTCACTGCAGTTCCGTCATTATCCCAGCCTTCGCCTGATTGCAGGACTTGTAGAAACCCTTCTTCAACACCTTCAACGTTCCTGATATTTTCTGGGTAAATAAAATCAATTGGCCAGTGGTTACAATATTTATTAGTTCTATGCCAACCAATTACCCCAGGCTGCAAATCGTCCATTTGGTTTCGTACAGTATTTTTATTGGTATATATGCTACCAACGGAGCTGGAATCAATTAATTGTAAATCTATTATATCCCAAGTTGAAAAATCCTCTAATATAGTAAATGTACCATTCTCTCTTACATTCACCACAATTGGTGATATTTGAGAATATTTACTTACTGCTCTAATAGAAAGATTTTTAGTTTGGTCTCCTGATAAAACATCTCCGCTAACATTGAGTACTCGTCCTCCAATAAGGATTCCTGAATCCTCCGGGAAAATATTATATACAATACCTATGGCATTAGTAAAAGAACCTTCTATCTTGTATGTCTTTAAGTCAGAAAGGTCATACCATCCATCACCAAGTAAAACTTCCCCACCAAATCCGAATATAACATGATGCAAAATTCTTTGTTTATCACTATCCTTGGGGTAATAACCATAACCATCTATCACGACAATATGTGTTACAGGGTTAATCTTATCATTTACCATATCCAACAACACGGGATACCCTGCATCCAAATTTGGATTTATCATTTGATTCAACGCTTTTGATGGTATTCCAAAATTAGTAAAAATTTTTGGATAATATAACATCCTTAAACCGGAATGGACAGCATTTTTATAAAAAAAATACTCACGTAAAACATTTGGCGCATCATAAGAGTTAGTCTTTGTATACAATTCATTAGTATCATCTTTGTCTGGCATATTAAAGCAAAACCTGGATTTATTAGCAGTGCTTATGTCATAAAGAAGACGCGCAACTTCATCGCGTGACGCAATATAAACGTCAAGACTCAAAGTTTTCGCATATTCATAATCGGGGTTAGTAGCCATTATATCCCAGTTATATAGGTCAGGGCTTAGAAAGCTTCTCTCTACTGGAAAAGATAAGTCGAAAATAAATTCGCCATTTTTTATGTACGGTTTTTCTATTGTTTTAAAACGTATTGTAGTATTTAGTTTATTATCGCAAGAAACAGAATTAGGATATTTTAATGTATGCATAACTTCTCCTAGTCCCCAATTAAGGCAACCAACCATAGCTCTCTTGTCTTCTAAAAGGACTTTCTTATTCTTATCCCATGCAGGGTTGAGAAATTTATTATAATATGCAACACCAATTCCCCCCAAATCATTTGACATCGGTACTACGCCATAAAAATTCCAATTTGCTTTAACAAATGGTTTTACAATGATATCCACATCTGAATCGTAAGTTGTTACTGCTTTTGCATATGCACTAATTATGTTTAATACTATAACCATTATGCACAAAAAAAGTATAAGCACAACCGTGAACACTTTATTCATTTTAAACACTCCTTCTCTTAATGTAAAAACACTAATATGTATTCGCTCTTTAAAATAAATATATATTATTTATATTTAGAATAATTATTAATATGAAAAAGGTGTTTTTCAATATTTAATTCTGTCGATAGATTAACGTAAAGTAAATATTGCCTATTCCATCATAAGGCGAGTCAAAGGCCGGAGAATTGTAATTTGAGTTGTCATTTGCCAACGACTTTTTATAGTCTTCCAATGGCATTTCGGTATATACTCTCCTGAATAGCAATGGTACACCGCGATTACAGTAGCGCCAAGCTTCTATATTATGTTTTACATAATATGTTCTGTCTTTGAGAAATAATGAAACTGCGCCTGATTTGAAATACTTTGAACTTGAAAAACCTAATCGGACAGTAACATCTATTGTATCTGACGGCGACGGCGAAAATTCTGACTGTGCCCACGAGTATACTCCTTTTGTTCTTATTGTTTGTATAAAAAAAGCCTCATCAGGTATTGTATTTATTGGATTTGTAAGGTCTTTATGTAATATAAACAATATCCATACTGCTAATATTATACAAAAATGAAATATATTTTTAAATATTCGATCTTTATCTGGTATTGTAATCTCTTTATCAATCGAGGAATATTTCGATAATCCATATAAAGCTGCTAATGTACCGCCATATGCGGAAAGAACCTGATATGACGCTTCGAATATCATGGAAGTAATAGAAAAGATAACAATCATCATACTCAATGTCAGTATCACCACTCCATAAATATAAGAGTTGCGCGCTATTATACTTGCGTATTTATTATTAAGCGTAAAAATACAAAAACATAGAACTAATATTGACACAATCAAGAAGATGAATAAAATTACTTCTTGATTTCCCCATATATTTCTTTCATCATGTACATAAATAATAATTCTTACCAATGCCTCAATGGCTAAAGATATCATGAAAATACAATAATACTTAAAAAAAAGAGAAGTTTTTGTTGGTTCAGACTTTGTAATAATATGGCAAAAAAACGACCATGAATACAATACCCAAGCTATCGGATGCAGACACACATCTATAAAAAACAGCGCTATCTCCATATATTTACTCCTTTCAAATATTTCACGCTTAACCATCACTTGCTCGCTTCTTCCATTTTCCTGAGCGTATCTGTGTTTTGCAACGCCCCATATTCAGGGGCGTA
>WRNQ01000104.1 GCA_009776565.1 Synergistaceae bacterium
CGGCGGGGAAACTGGATTTGATATCGGCGCCTGTCAGGATTGGGTGAAAACTATGAAAGAAAAAGATACGATCAAGATTATCAACGAGATAATGCCAAGGTCACCTTTGCAGCTGAACAAACCGTTTGAGACGGACAGCGAGGTCATGGAGTTGAAGCGTGAGAACGGCTATTTACTGTACAGCACCGACGAATTTTCAGCCGAGGATATGCTCGTGGAGCGGGACGCTTTCACATTGGGATACAACATAGCGGTAGCTTCGCTCAGTGATATATACGCGTGCGGCGGCGTCCCGCAATACTATGCGCAAAGCCTGACAATAAACGAGATGTTCACCCCCGAATACCTGACGAATTTTCATGAAGGGGTGGCTGCCGTACTCAAGCAAGCGGACGTTGCGTTCATCGGCGGCGACTTCGGTAAATCTCCGCTCTGGCGCTGCACGTCGTCGTCTATTGGCTTTGCTGAAAATGTATTGAAGAGAAGCGGCGCCAAGGTGGGGGATTCCATTTATATCACCGGGGAAATCGGCGCCGGCAACATGCAGGCGATGAATATAAAAAACAGATTCACGCTCCGGAACACCGAAGCGGAGGTCATTCGCCGCTTCGCGTCCTCCTGCATCGACACCAGCGACGGAGTATGGAACGCTGTCAATCTCATCGCCGAACAGAGTAAAGTCGGTTACGAATTGTGCAACCTTCCTTACAACGCTCTGGGACTCGTCCTCACGGAAAATATGGGATACCCGAAAGAAATGCTGTTTTTCTGCGAGGGCGGCGAATTTGAGCTTTTGTTCACCTCGCCGCAAGAGCTTCCTTTCCATAAAATAGGGCGAATAACCGAGCTCTCCAGAACCTTGGACGGCAAGGACATATCGGCGTTCGACATAAGCGCGCGGGAGTTCGCGCGGGTCGAAGACTACGTGAAGGCGGTGATTGAAACATGCGCCGAATTGTTATAACCGGCGGCGGGGGCTTTATTGGCAGCCACATCGCTGGATATTTCGAGGAGATGGGAGAAGACGTCCGCGCTTTAACGCGCAAAGACGCGGACTTGCGCAAACCGGATGATGTATTGGAAGCTTGCCGGGATGCGAGCTGCGTCATCCATAACGCGGCTATGGCTGCGGATTGGGGACGTTATGAAGATTTTTACGAAAACAACGTGACGGGGACCTTAAACGTACTGAAAGCGTGCGTCAGGAACGGCGTCGGACACGTAATCCTCACGGGTTCGTGCAGCGTGTACGGGGAGGAGGACTGTTCCTTTATCAAGGACGAAAACAGCCCTCTTCACTCCCACTATACGTACTTTCTGGATAAAGTGTTCCCTTGCGCTATGAACTACTACCGCGATACAAAGCGAATAGCGAGGGAACAGGCAATCGAATTCGCGCGTGATAACAGCCTGCGCCTCACCATCATTGATCCGGTCTGGGTGTACGGCGAACGCGAGTTTCATTCAGTATTTTACGCGTACCTCAAAGCGGCGCGAGACAGGATTCCTCTCAGCATGGGCGGCAAAAAGAACAGATTCCACGTTATCTATGCGCGCGACCTTGCCAGAGCTTACTACCTGGCTTACAAGACGAAAACTGCGGGGTGCTTTATCATCGGCAATCGGGAGACAGCGTGTATGGACGAAGTTTTTGCTCTGTTTTGCGAGGAATCGGGTTACGCAAAGCCCCGCAGCGCGCCAAAAGCATTGATGTACCCGATAGGGTTCGCTGCGGAGCTTTTATGGACAATTTTCCGGGCAAAAAAGCCGCCGTTAATGACAAGAGGAAGGGTCAATATGTTTTACGACAGCGCCTCGTATGGCGTCCAAAAAGCAAAGGATATGCTGGGGTTCGAGAGCGAGTACACGTTGGCGCAGGGGATAAAAAAGACTGTAAACTGGTATAAGGAGAATGGTTATCTATGAAGAATACTGCGTTGATAAAACTGAAAGTGTTAACCCACTACCTGCCGTTGCTCACGAAAGGCGAGATGTCTTTTGGCCGTTTCATCGCGTTTTTGCGGAGGTTGTCGTTTTTCTTCTCGAAAATGCAGCATAATAAATTTATTGGATTCAACGGAGGTACGCGGTTCGGGTTTTACATACCCACCTACCCGTCGGGGGCTTTCTTTACGGCAACGGATAAATTCAGGACTTTTGGTGAAAAGTTGCCCTGTGTCAACGTTCTTTTGTCCGTCACTTCGGCTTGCATGCATAAATGCGAGTACTGTTACCAGAGACGGGACGTCGGCAAGGACGTGGAATTGAACCTGCTCATAGCTGCCGCCCGTAAGCTGCAGGACATGGGCGTGGCGCTTTTCAGCATTGAGGGCGGGGAACCGTTCTTAAGGTACGATAGACTAAAGGCTTTGTGTGACGCGATTGACGACCGCTCGGAGATATGGGTCAACTCCACAGGTTGGGGCATGACAGTGGAAAAGTTAAAGGAGCTGAGGATAGCGGCGGTCACGTTCTCGCTGCATCATCCGGACCCGGATGATTTTAACAGGTTCATGGGGCACGACCAGGCTTGGTCCCACTTGTTGCAGGGCATTGAGATGTGCCACGAAGCGGGTGTACCCGTTACGTTCAACACCTGCCTGATGAGAGAGGCGTTCCACGACGGTACGTTCGAGAAGGTAATGGATTTTGCGAAGGAGCACGGTGTGCTGATGATTCAGCTGATAAAACCCAAGCCTGCGGGCGGCTGGCTGGAGCGCGAACCCTTGTTTTCTCTTGACGACCTTAACGTCGCGAAAGAGAAAATTCACATGTATAATACGAGCAAAAAATACGCGGCGTACCCCGCAATTTGCGCACAGATTATCGAGGAGCAGCCAGACGTATTCGGCTGCACGGCCGGCGGAACGGACAGGTTTTACATTAACGCCAAAGGCGACGTTCAGCCGTGCGAATTTCTGAACATCTCGTTCGGCAACATTGCAGACGAGGAATTTGAAGTTATTTACGACAGAATGAGAAAATGTTTTGAAACGCCCGGTGAATGTATTTTGTGCGAGCATTCGGCTCGTAAAATCGCTGCCCTTTATAAGCAGCACAACCTGAACTCCCTGCCGCTGCCACCCGAGCTATCAAAGCAGGTGTACTCCGGGTGGGACAGAGGAAATGCAACGGATTTATACGTAACTGTCTCCGGGATAGGAATGTGAAAAATACTTCAAGGCAAATCATGATTAATCCGAAGAATCAAGTGTAATTATCCGGTTGTTCATATATAATTATTTGCAGTTTAAAACAAATAATAACAACTTGAAGAAAAGGGGCTGATTTGATGGAATACTCAAAAGAAGTTGAAGAGATGATTTGCATTGTCAAAGGCGCTAAACATGGACCTTCCCCAATTCCTGAAGAAGGAAACTGGGTTAAAGCCAGGGAGATAAGCGATATTTCGGGCCTTACGCACGGCGTAGGCTGGTGCGCTCCGCAGCAAGGAGCGTGCAAGCTTACATTGAACGTAAAAGAGGGAATTATTAAGGAAGCTCTCGTCGAAACCATAGGTTGTTCCGGGATGACGCACTCTGCTGCAATGGCCGCTGAAAGCCTGCCGGGAAAAACTATCCTTGAAGCTCTCAATTCAGACCTCGTTTGCGACGCCATAAACACCGCAATGAGAGAGCTGTTCCTTCAGATAGTTTATGGACGCACCCAAACCGCTTTCTCTTTAGGCGGGCTGCCTATCGGCGCCGGCCTTGAGGATTTGGGGAAAGGACTTCGTTCTCAGATTGCCACTATGTATAGCACGGAAGCCAAAGGAGTCCGTTACCTTGAAATGGCCGAAGGCTACGTGATGGAACTTGCACTCGATAAACGCAAGGAGATAATAGGTTACAAATTTGTTCACCTCGGAAAAATGATGGAAGCTATCAGAAAGGGTACTGACCCTAAATCTGCTCTGGAAAAGAATATCGGGACCTATGGTCGTTTTGACGAGGCCGATACGATAGTTGATCCGCGTAAGGAATAGGGGGCGAACACAATGATAACTTTTGAAGGCTACGAAAGAAGAAAAGCCAAGCTTGCGGAAGAACTTGCAAAAAATGGACTGTCAACCCTGGAAGAATCAAAGGATATTTGCATGTCCAAGGGGATAGATGTTGAAAAAATAGTAAGGGGAGTTCAGCCCATCGCGTTTGACAACGCGGTATGGGCGTACACGCTGGGCGCCGCCATTGCAATAAAATCCGGCGCAAAAAAAGCGGCGGAAGCTGCGGAGAAAATTGGGATAGGTCTGCAAGCTTTCTGTGTGCCGGGTTCAGTNGCCGAACAGCGCGAAGTTGGGCTTGGGCANGGGAACCTTGCGGCAATGCTTTTGGGCGAGAGCACNAAATGTTTTTGTTTCCTTGCGGGNCACGAATCTTTTGCCGCAGCTGAAGGCGCAATAGGAATAGCGCGCACGGCAAACAAAATCCGCGTGGAACCTTTGAGGGTCATTCTCAACGGCCTTGGCAAGGACGCAGGATACATAATAAGCCGCGTTAACGGTTTTACTCACGTTGAGACGGTATACGATTATGAGAAAGGCAAGCTCAATATAACAGAAGAGATAAAGTTCTCTGAAGGAGACAAAGCTAAAGTCAGAGTTTACGGTTCCGATGATGTCAGCGAAGGCGTTGCGATAATGATTCACGAAGGGGTTGACGTTTCGATAACAGGAAACTCAACTAATCCAACCCGTTTTCAGCATCCGGTAGCCGGTACCTACAAAAAATGGGCGATGGAACATGGAAAGAAGTATTTTTCAGTCGCTTCCGGAGGCGGAACAGGCCGCACGCTGCACCCTGACAATATGGGTTCGGGTCCCGCTTCATACGGCATGACGGATACAATGGGAAGAATGCACAGCGACGCTCAATTTGCGGGTTCATCTTCCGTTCCCGCGCACGTTGAAATGATGGGACTTATAGGAATGGGCAACAACCCAATGGTTGGCGCATCTGTAGCGCTTGCTGTGGCGGTGCAGGAAGCCATGAAATAAGGCGGCGCAAACCGCAACCATTGCTTAAAAGAACTGCAAGGGCGGCATTTATGCCGCCCTGTTTGTTCTGATGCGTGTAATGCTGAAACAGCGCATTGATAATGTCGTCGTTCTATGCTAATGTAATGGCAGATAAATATGTAAGAATGTTAAACCATATACATTAGTTTAGTTTGTTCTATTAAAGGAGCTTGTTTTATGAAAGAAAAAGAAAAAATTCTGCGAATCAGACCTTTTAACATGGCGAATAATTCAGCTGGAGGCGTGTTTCTGGCTCAGGGCGTCATATTATCATATATTTTTACACTTCCTGCAATAATGATAATTGGGACAGGCATGGCAGAGGATGCAGGGGATGGAAAGCTGGACTATCAAAACCTAAATAGAAAACTGGAACGCTTTTTAACGAAATGCCTAGTTTTCTTCTGTATTGCGTTATTCGCTTCTTTATATTTGGTTCTGTTCGAAGGAATGGATTTATCATTTGTCCCAATATTTCTGTTGATTGGGGCATTTCCAATAGGAATGCATGTATCAATGTCATCTTCGGCAGCGACGCTAAACGGTAAAGGCAAGTTGTTCGCAGGCAAATGGCTATTGTTTTCAATAATTAATATGTTGTTGATAGGAGCGGTAATAGTATCTCTTTTGTTTATGCTTTTCTTAATTTTTTAACCATTCTTAGTCGAATGATATGAGGCGAAAAGAATATCAGCCGATCGTAAAGATGAGACGTGAATATTTTGGCGGATTAATATTCCGGGAGCGTCCCGGTTTTGTTGCGCATGTCAACAAGGCTTATGCAGACGCTTATAATATACCGGAGAAGGAAGGCGCTATTTTATGCGAGGGCGTTTTTTCCGCGCCTCTTGACGCCCATTTCGCCATTACGACAAGGTGCAATATGTTCTGTAAAGGTTGCTACAACACCCGTCAGGAAGATGAAGCAAAAGATATTTCCGTGGATATGGCAAAGGCTGTTATTGACAAATTATCGGATATGGGCGTGTTTTCACTATCTTTTGGGGGCGGGGAGCCGGCTTTGCATCCCAATATTTTTGAAATTGCAGCATACGCCAGAGAAAAACAAATTCTTCCGAATATAACCACAAACGGACTTACAATGACGGAGCAATTTGCAGAAGAATGTTCCGTGTTCGGCAACATTCACTT
>WRNQ01000105.1 GCA_009776565.1 Synergistaceae bacterium
TAAAGGAAGAGATAAAGGACAAAATCGAAAAAATCGAGGATATTCTTGAGGAAGCCGGATGCAACGCAGGCTTTGGATTCCTTGTATTTGCCATTTTTGCGNTNGTNCCATTTGCAAGAAAGAGGTAAGGAACAGCGTCCTATTATAGGGGCGTTTGAACCAATGTGGGGGCGGGTTTGAAACCCGCCCCTACTAATTGATTATTTAACCGCGACGCGAAAATCGCGAAAAATGTTTTGGTTTTTTCTTCTTTTGCGTCTTTTGCGTGTTTCGCGGTTACCTTATCCTCCTCGCGGCGAAGCGCGTTCTTTAATTATTAATTATGATGTTGCATGAATCTGGTTTCTACTGTTTTTTCTTCTTTAATTTGCATGACGCTTTCGGCAATATTATTGCAATGATCTCCTATCCGCTCAAGGTTGCTTAGGATATCGCAGAAAAGCACGCCTCGTTTTGCGTCGCATTCGCCCCGGTTCAGCCTTTCGATATGATTTTTACGATACTGTTTTTCCTTTGCGTCTATCTCACGCTCAAGTTTTGAAACTACCTCGTCGGCTATTTTCGCGTTCTCCGTTAAAAAAGCGCCTTTTGTCGTGTCAAAAGATAGCTTTACGCAACTGAACATATCCGTAAATTCCGCGTAAGCTTCGTCTGAGAAACGGACTTCCTGTTCCGATTTGTATTCCGCAAGCTCAAACAAATTGATGAGGTGATCTCCTATGCGCTCCATATCCGTCGAAATATTCACATAACTCGCCAGTACCGACGCCAATGATTCCGAAAGGTTACAACGCCATACTTTAGCTGCGTAACGGCTTATTGAGAAATTAATCACGTCAACTGCATTTTCTTGTAGTCCAAAACGATTTTTTTCTTCAAAATTCCTGTTTTCGAAACCTATCCATACGATATCCAGCATCCCGCACAGAATATCTCCCATATGGATTATCTCGTCACGAACCGCCACAACGGCTGCGGCAGGGCTTGCGTCTAAGAGCTTCTCATCTAAATATATAACGTCCTTAACTTGAGGCACAAGCTCGCTTGGAAGCACTTTTTCTATTAAACGCGCAAATGGCTTAGTAAACGGCAGGAAAAGAAGGGTGTTCATCATGTTGAAAAGAGTATGTGTATTAGCTACCTGCCGCGCGATATCGTTGGAAGTCAAAAGCACTATGCTTCGAAAAACAGGCAACATTGACATAAATATAACTACCCCAATGACATTGAATAATACGTGAGACATTGCAGCCTGTTTCGCCGACCTTTTAGTTCCTATACATGACAGGACTGCTGTAATTGTAGTACCTATATTGTCGCCCAGGATTATCGGCACGGCAGCCTCAAAAGTCAACAATCCCTGAACAGCCATTGCCATTGTTAAACCTACAGTTGCCGCGCTTGCCTGCACAACCATGGTAAGCAATGTTCCCGCCATAACTCCAAGCAGCGGGTTGGTGCTGAACTGCTGAAAAAACTCCTTGTTGCCCTGTAAGAAAGACATTGAATTTTCCATAGTCTGCATTCCGAGAAATAACAAGCCAAAGCCAACCATACCGTTCCCAAAATGCTTGTGCTTGTTTTTTTTACCAAAAAGCGACAAAAATACTCCTATAGCCAGAATTGGCAGTGCAAAATCTTTTACCCTAAACGCCAATATCTGCGCCGAAAGCGTTGTCCCTATATTAGCTCCCATAATTATTCCAATTGCCTGTTTTAACTGCATTAATCCCGCGTTTACAAAACTGACGGTCATTACGGTGGTAGCGCTGCTGCTTTGTATAAGCGCAGTAACCGCAGCGCCAACTAAAACTCCGCGAAATGGCGTGTCGGTCAGTGAACCTATGAGTTGGCGCATCCTATCCCCCGCTATTGCTTGCAGGGATTCGCTCATTATCTTTATTCCATAAATGAAAAGTCCTACTCCGCCGATAAGCTGAAATAAAGTGTTAAATGTCATTTCTCCACCTCTTCAAAGCAGGTTCCGCCTATAAATTCACGAAGCACTGAGTTATTAGGTATATTATCGGCACATATTGACGGAATAAATTTAAGCATTCGCTGTAAACGTAAAACTTCGCAAAATACGGGCGAAGACTCGGGAACTGAATGTAAAAGAGGCATCACACAGTTTTTTATTACCGCAAGTTCATAGGGGAGCGAAGAATTAAAAACTTTGTCCGCCATATCCCGATAAGGGAAAATGTACTTTGCGGCGCCCGAAACGACCTTCGGCCATATGACAATAGTATTTTCCGCTTTATAACCTCTTGTCCTGCTGTCCCTGATAATCCGGCGCAGCAGTCTGTTATCGCTGGTGCTGGTACGGTTATATGGGTCGAGGCATATGCCTGTCGTTGGAGCGGCAAATATTGTGAAAAGATGTTCCGAAGGTATCTGTCTCAATATTTTGTCATTAAGACCATGGATCCCTTCCATTATTAATACATTGTCNTTTTCAAGTTTTGTTTTCTTCCCGGGACGTTTTTTNCCTGCNATGAAATCAAATACCGGCGTTTGAACCTCNTCCCCTTTAAGCATTCTTGACAGGTCATTCTTTAAAAGTTCAAGGTCTAACGCCTCGGGGATTTCAAAATTTGGTTCCCCATCCGGACCTTTTGGAGTCTTGTCTCTATCGTGAAAGTAGTTATCCATGGGAAGCGTAACCGGACGTTTTCCGCAAACGTAAAGCTGAATCTTAAGCCTTTCCGAAAATGTAGTTTTACCCGAACTTGAAGGACCTGCAATAGTGACAATTTTAGCTCCGCGTTCTGAAATAGCTTCGGCAATCTCGGCAATTTTCTGTGCGTGAAAAGCTTCTGAAACAAGTATCAGATGTTTCTCGTCGCCATCATTTATTGCTCTGTGTAAACTGTTCATGTAACTGACACCAAGTATTTTAAGCCAATTGGAGTAATCAAGAAACGAAGAGGACAATTTTGCAGTTGCATAGAACGGAAGCATTTCCATTCCCTCGTAAGCCGGAAATTGCATACAAAAACCGGACGCAAAACGGAAAATTTTAAACAGTTTAATGTTCTTTGTTGATTTTACAAGCGGAGTGAAAAAGAAACCGTACATATCTCCCAATAAATACACTTCAATAGGGTCAACCAAAGCTAATCCCATAAGATCTGCAAGTTCATTCTGTCCTTGTGCTATAAATATCGAACGCGCATCTTTCAGAGACATCATTTTATTTTCAAATGGTATATCCTTGCTGATAAGCTCTTTCATATAACCGGACAAACGATTTATCTCATCGTCAGATATATCTCCTCCGTCCTGAAATTCCCAGTAATAAGCATCGCTTATAGAATGTCTGAGCGCAATATCACGACCAAGTAACCTCCTGCAAGCTACGATAAGCAAAAAACTCAAAGAGCTGCGATAAGTAGCAGAGTCATGTTCTCGCATCAAAATTCACTCCTTCAAAGGTATATTTTGCACTTCAATTTGAGACTGCTCACATTCGGATGAGAACAATTATTAAATTATTACAAAAAAGCTCCAACGTCTTTACACTAAAGCTAATGTGGGAGGAGTCCCCCCACTTCTAAGCGAAGCGAGTTAGCTAACTCCCAAAAGCGCATAAAAGTTCATTATAAAGACTATTGTGTAAGCCGTGATTCTTTTTAAAGACCTCTTTAGCTTTTTCAACACAAAGTTTTATATCCCGCGCAAGTTCAGATACATCACTGAATACCACAGGCGGACGCAAAAATTCTTCTAAAAAAACAGTTACCCTCCCGCCATACAAATCTCCCTCGAAATCAGCAATATGAACCTCCGCCTGCGTTTGTCCAACGTCGGGAAACATAGGCGGTTTCCCTATGAACAGAGCTCCGGCGCGCCATTTAAGGTCAGCTAATACAGATACTACATAAACGCCTTCTGCCGGAAACATTTTTTCCGCCGGAGTTAAAATATTGATTGTCGGGAAACCCAGGCTTGTTCCCCGTCCTTTTCCATGAACTACTATTCCGCTGATAGGGCAGGGAAACTTCAAAGCAAAGCGCAAAAGTTCCGTTTTCCCTTTACTGAACCATTCCCGCAAAACACGCGCGGATATTTTGTTTCCTGTTTCAGGCCCCTCCGAATACTCTATCAACTCAACTATTGAACACAACAAACCGTTATCGTGACAAAAATTCCTGATTGTTGAAGCATCTCCGCTGACATCACGTCCAAACCTGAAATCTTTTCCAACAACTATTCCGTTTATCGAATACTCCCCATGTAACATTTCCAGAAAGTCCTTCGGGGACATATTACAAATTTGTCCGAATGGTAAGTTAATAATTTTGGGTATTTTTAAAAGTTTTGCTTCTCCGCATTTTTCATATTCGGATAGCAGAAGTTTTGCGCGACCGTTAAAGTAAACGTCAGGGTGCGGGGAAAATGTCACTGTGGCCCAATCCGTATTATTCCCGCGCGCAAGCTTCCCGGTTTCATCCAAAAGGTAACGATGCCCTGCATGAAAACCATCAAATGCGCCAATTGCCGCTATCATTTATTGACTTCCGACCTCCTGATGTTGACACGAGGATGCAAGTATGAAACTTCACCGTTATCCCTTACCTCCGCAAATCCAAAAAGTGTTTTACCAATTACCGCAACATGTTTAGCATCGATTTCACCCGGAACATATTCTCCCGCCTCGTTTAATGCAATACTAAGCCCATTTAAAAGCCGCTCCTCAGCTTCAACTTTGAGAAAAATGCGGTTATAAAAAGTCCCTATACTTTCTATTGGCAGCAAATTTTCGTGGGATAATTCCTCCAGGTCGCAGGCGTTATGAAGAGAAAAATCTCCGACGGAAAGTCGTTTCAGCTTTTTTACATGCCCCCCGCAGCCAAGCATTCTCCCAATATCGCGGGCAATACTGCGAATATATGTACCCTTACCGCAATGCACTTTAATCTCAAACTCGCCGCCCAGGACAGGAGACGTCCTTATTATACTGTGAACGTAAACGGAACGCGCGGGAAGAGAAAATTCTCTTTCGGCATTTGCATCTTTTTTAATTGAACGCGTTATACGGTGAGCTGCTCTTCCTCCAACTTTTATCGCTGATATCAGAGGAGGCGTCTGCATAATTTCGCCTTTAAAATTGTGAAGTATGGAATCCACATCAGCTTCATTTATATTATCGGCATTTCCGCCCGAAACAATTTCTCCCGACGAATCCGCAGTATCGGTCTCAGCCCCAAGGCGTACAACCGCAGAATATACTTTTGGCAAAAGCATAATGTAATCAGAAAGCCTCGTCGCGTTACCGAGAAGCATAACCAACAACCCGCACGCCGTTGAATCAAGCGTTCCCGCATGACCTGCCTTTTCATTAAAATATCGCTTTACGCGCGTGACGCAGTCGGTGCTTCTGGTTCCTTCAGGTTTATTTAAGAGCAGTATCCCGTTCGGCATATACTTCCTCAATAGCATTCAAAACCAATGGAATAGCTTCATAAATGGACATTTTACATACTGCGCCTGAAGCAAGCTCATGTCCTCCGCCGCCGATTTTTTTCGCAATTTTACTGGCTGAAACGCTGCCACTGATGCTTCGCAAGCTGACCCGCACTTGCTGGACATCCTCAACGATTAAAGCGGCTGCCTCAACTCCATGAATGAGCAACATCTGATTAACTAAAAACTCAGTTTCGAACTGGCTTGCATAGGCAGAACGAAAATCATCAAGAGTAAGATAAGTGAAACATACTTGATTCCTTTTTCCGACAAGGCGCATCTTTGTCATTGCTTTTCCCCAAAGATGGATGCCTTCCAGGGATCTGTTGCCTCTCACTGCAAGGTTTATAAAATTAGGATCTATACCTTTTTTCAGAAGATCAGCCGCCGCATAATGAGCGTTTTCCTTTGTATTGTTGAAAGAGAAGTTTCCCGTATCCGTTGCAATTCCGGTATATAATCCTATTGCTATCTCTTTTGTGATATTCCAACTCTGCGCTTTCATAAAATTCCAGATAATTTCACAAACTGAGGAAGCTTCCGTTTCTATCAGATTGTATGTCCCAAATCTCGAATTGTCGGCGTGATGGTCGATGTTGAGTATCTTCCATTGGTCATGCTGACCTCCGACAGTTCTTTCCAGTTTT
>WRNQ01000106.1 GCA_009776565.1 Synergistaceae bacterium
CTTCGTTTCGCAAAAGCGGCGGGGATAATGTTTCTGGCAGATAATGTTGGCATGACGTTTGATCAGATTGCGAGTGCATGGTCTAGCCTTAATGCCGACAGCGCCAGCTTCGATCAGTATTTTGATCAGTATTTTGATGGTCCCCGTATGTTGCGGGATTATAGTTTCTTAGTGGTTCCTGACCCTACAACAATCAGACAAATGCTTTTAGTTGGGACAAAAGTTGGTGATCCGGAATTAGCAAGAAGGATGATCGCTGATATTGGCGACATGCTATTTGGTCCTACGGGTCTTGCATTCACTGAAGCTGATGATTACGCTTATATGCGAGTGAGATAAGCAAGAGGTACTCAGACCATTTCAATGTTGTCCAAATGTTCTTTTATTTTCGACGCACTCCATTTAAATTTCTTAAACCAAATGTTGCTTGATTCGTTCATTGCCTGAACGCTCGTCACGCACGTCATGACTGTTGAGTGCAGTATATGCGGCANTCCGTTTGCGNTCATCATCCTCAGAATAGAAATAGATAAGAATGTTCGTGTCCAAAAAAGCCTTATCGCTCATTANCNTCCTCCCTGCTGAACTTCCAGCCATTNGTTGCTATTGTCGGGTAGAGCAATAAATCGCTTTTCCTTTGGGTCGTTGACTGGACTCCGCCTCTTTTATTGACCATAACCATCGCCAAATAACGTCTGTGTGAAGACCCTTCAGCGTTGTTAGGCAGCAACCTTGTCAAGCCCCTACGGTGAGCGAGATGCCACATCTGACCATGTTTCCTTGATACCATATATATTATCTAATCCAGTGAAAATGAATTGGCTCGCGCCCTTCAATCGGGTCAAATTCATGATGGTCGGAGGTTAAAACTTCGCTGTCAAGCAATATGGTTTGCGCCAATACGATTGAATCCGCAAGTGATATTCTGTAAGACGCTTTCAGGCGTCCGGCTATCGGAAAAATCTCCTTGTCAAACTCGCTTATCAAAACAATTGATTTTACAACGCTATCCATAATTTTGTCAGCATACTCTTTTCCGTCATCGTGATAAAAACCATAATAGACTTCAAGGAGATTTACCCTGTTCATAATGATTTTAGTATCGCCTTTTTCCGCTTGTTTGTAAGCGGAAGCTACAACATCCGCGCCTGTTTCATTTTTAAGAAGAGCAACCAAGGCGCAAGCATCCAAGACAAAAATCTTACTCAATTAAGGAAGCTCCTTTTCATCATGAGTCATGGCGAGAAATTTTTCTACTGTCAGATTGCTGTCGGCGGCAATACCACGAAGCGGACAATCGTCCTTGATTTCCAAAATCGGAACAAGGTTAATTATCCCATTTGCTTCATTTACCTTAACTTTTTCCGATCGAATAAGTCGGAATAACGGCTCTGGTAATGTGTTTGTATTAAGCACTAATTCAGTCATAAGTGACACCTCAATTTAATATTCATTGGGCGAAACTATGGGTCTGGTAGATTCGAAAATTGTAATTAACTGATGGATAGAATGCCCAGAAGTTACGATGCGTTTCGCTTCCATACCTGGAAAATTATACCACAAAAAAGTAAAGCGTAACAACAGTTTCCCGAGTTTACCACTTTCGGACATCCATGTCCTTCGCAGCGCGTCGCGCTTGCGCGCTCCGAAGCAAAGATGTGCAAAATAAGCGTTCACCTCAACTGAGAATGGCGACAAGCGCCCATTTTGCACGTCTTCGCCACACTGAAGGCGCGGCGATCCAATCTTGTGACAAGAAACAAAGATTTCTCGACAAAGGCGCATAGGCACAGAGAAAGAAAGTCGCTAAGGGTCTATCCCTGATTTTGTGTAAATGCCAAATTTGTGGCAAAAATTTAAGCTGTATTTTCACAGCTGAGACGAATCCCTTATCTGCCTCGATCAAAGCCTCAAGCTCATGAACGGCTATCACACACATTCAGGTTTAAACTCGCTGATCTTTAGTTCAAAAGCCACTAAACATGATAAACCACGACAATAAAACAGTGATTTAAGTGGCGCTATCATTACTGACATCAATATGAAATAATGCCATTGTCCCGATAGGGACGTTACAAAATCGAAGGAGATGGCGTCAACCATGCGAATAGATATCAATAGCAAGGTCGGTCGCCAACAGCAACAGTCCTGCGCACTTTCAGGACGCATCATGTCAATTTAACTGATTGACATTGCCAATAATCCTGCCGCGCTTTCTTCATTCGGGTCATTCGTGCCCAACTTGCCGCGAAACGCGCGGGCGAGGATGGTCTTTTTCGTCAGGCTGATTTTTTCGATGACGTCGCATAGCTCGCTCGCTGCTCTTTTTCAAGCAGGCTGTCGAGGATGCGTACGATTTCCTGTTGTTCGGGTAGTAAGGGGCATATCAGTGATATGTCATTCAACACCTTTAGGTTATCGGGCGCTGTAACGGCTACAGATAAGTCTGGATAGGTATTTCGCACATCAATGGCATGTTGTTTCATACCATCAATTCCAACAGGAATAATGCTTTCACCAATTCGTGCCATACAATTATCATCTAAATATTCAGGAAATTCATCTATGAGATTATTTGAATTAACTTCTTCATAGAAATACTTGATTCTCGACTTAATATCAGTATATTCCATCACTTCTTAGAGCGGTTCATTGAAATCGTCAGACATCCAGACTTTCCCCTTGAGAACGCCTCTTCCTGTTGAGCGCGGCAACTTCAACGGCTCTTTTTTGCCGACATTTGCATTATCTTCTTTTACAGGTTCGATAAAAGTGATAACCACCTCATAGTTTTCTTTTACAGGTATCGGCTGCATAGGTTTGAACCCAGCGCCGTCGTATATTGCTTTTATTGCATACATTCTGTAATCCTCCTATCTCCAAATACAGATACTATAACATGATTATATCAGAAAATTCCGTGAATCAAAAAACGCGCGACTTAAAAACCATCCCCGACTATCTACTCTTACTGTTTAATTACTGCCGACCCTGTTGGAGCTTAACAAATTGACATTGCCAATAATCCTGTCGCGCTTTCTTCGCTCGGGTCATTCGTGCCCAACTTGCCGCGAAACGCGCGGGCGAGGATGGTCTTTTTCGTCAGGTCGATTTTTTCTACGACGTCGCATAGCGGGCGCGCTGCTCTTTTTCAAGCAAGCTGTCGAGGATGCGGACGATTTCCTGTTGTTCGGGGAGAGTTGGGAGATTAATCTCAATTTCTGCCAGCGATTGGCTGGTTAAATGCTTAATAGTGGTTCCAGTGAAATGTCGAGTCAACCCATCAGACTTGCTCAACCACAAAATATAATACGCAAGCAATTTCCCGACAACTGAACCATTAGTCCTGAATCTATGCAGAGCCTTTTGATAAATCAATTCGCTTTCCGACCACTCCCATACAGCACATCTTCCCGGTTCACCTCGCCTGTGGTCAATAAATCAACCGTCACGGCAACGTTGGGATATTTTTCGTTCTTGAAGCGTTTTACGGCCTCCAACACTTTTTTTGGATTGCCGCCGCCGATGCTGCCGGTAATCTTCATGATAGCGTCGCTTGAAACGCCCATCGGTTCGTAAATTTCTTTCAGAATCTTCACTATCAAGTCGGCGTGATTGTCGTCAACCGCATAAATCAAAGTCTTGCCGTCGCCTTCCGGGTTAATGTCCCGCGTTATTTCTTCCAATACAGTACGGTTGAAATTCTCGGTTATCACGCGGCGGTTAAAGCTCTCAATGTCGAAGCTGAGTTCGTCTTCAAGCTCATCGCTGTTAGTTATTTCGCCGGTAATGGGATCATAAATTGCGACGGTTTCGCCCGCTTTATAGTGGATGCCCTCTTCCCGCAGCTTAGTGACGATATTATGGGGCGCGTCATGATCGACGAGAAAACCTTCAATCACAGCGCGGCGATAGGAGTATTCAAAAACCGGCTTACCAAAAATCTCTGTGATATGAAGCGCAGGCGTGGCAGTTAAGGCGATTTTAACAGCATCGAAGTATTCCATCACCGAGCGGTACTTGCCAATGTAATCGCTCTGACCGCGGTAAAGCTGCTCGCTTTCGTCCATTTCTCTGTCGAGGATATAGCCGCGATGGGCCTCATCTATTACTATCAGGTCATAATCCGTGACTGAGGGTATGGATTCCGTATCATTGTATATAATTCGCTTAACAAGGCTTTGCACCGTAGCCACATGGATTTTCGTTTCCCTGTCAATTTCTTTATCATCAAGATTCTTGATGTCATATATCTGTTCAATGCTCATCAGATCTTCGATTTTGACCTCTTTGAAGACATCAAGAGCCTGCTCTCCAAGCGCCGTGCGGTAAACAAGGAATAAAATCCTCTTAAAACGCCCGGTTTTCAAGAAGCGATAAATCATACCAAGCACAGTGCGGGTTTTACCTGTACCGGTCGCCATCGCCAGCAAAACAGTCTGCTTTCCGTTCACAATGGCAGCTTCGGCTTTTTCAATGGCTTCGATTTGGTATGGGCGCAGATTGAGTCCGTCTTTATCACATAGGAGGTCATACGACGATTCTGCAAGTTTCCGGTTAGCTGCGACAGTATCCTTTTCAAGCATATCCAATAAACCCTGCGGGTCAATCCAGCCCTGTAAAGCTTTTGGCATATTGCTGCCCTCTCGGGCGTCGCGAAACCATATACCCGACTTTGTCTCGAGTTGCTTCAGGTATTGTCTGCCGTTTGTTGCAAACAGGAAGGGCGCCTTGTAAGAGCCCCATGTGTCTATAAGGTATCCGGCGTGTTCTTCTTTTATCCCCATGCTGTATTCGCGGCATTGATTGTCAATAGCCGAGGAAACATCTGTGCGCCCGGCTTTCGCCTCCACAACGCCGACGAGTTTCAGCCCGGCAAAAAGCGCATAGTCCACATGACCCCATTTACATACGGACGAATCTGTCGGCCATTCGGCTATGGCAATGTTTCGTCCTTTCTCCGGGCGCGTACCTTTGGAATAGCGCAGGCTTCCGGTGTCTGCTTCCCAGCCGGCTTTCCGTAGTTGCTCATCTATCAGATAGCGGGTCTCTCTTTCCGACAATATGAGGTTGATGCCCGCTCTGGTTGCTCGTTGTCTGCGCTGCGTGACGTCAGCATGTATATCTACCGGAGCTGCTAACGCCGCCGCCTGCGCTTTTTCCAGTTCAGCCGCCAGCTTTTCATTTTGCTCAATCAATTCATGATAATTAACTTGATTGCGGATGTCCGGCGGCGCTACAAATGGAACAGGTTCATATTTGCGGTCACCGTATATCTCCATAAACCAAACCGAAAGCCTATAAGTCATTTGGAGCAAGGTCAAACATGTATTGAAGGAATCATAACCGTCATGAACAGCCGCGTTGCGATTTGTTCTCAGCAAATACAGAATCTCGCCGATAGCTTTATCAATTAACCCTTCTCTTTGAAGTATTGTGATTCGCGCGGCGTGTGTGTTTTCAGGCTCAGGAGGCGTTAATCCTTCAATCTTTATAAAAACGGGCGCCTCCTTAAAAGAATAGACGTCTGGATAAAAAAAGAAGGCGCTTACGCGTCGTCGGTTTCAAAGAACTTTAAACAAAGTCAATTCACCCTTAGCGCCAGTCAGCCTTCATTAATTAATAGCATACAAAAAAACCAGGAATTGTCAAGGATTATCATGTTTTAAAACAAAACGGACAAAAAATTTCCGCTTGGTCGCACAGCTCACACCAATTATTGGCTTCAGAGGCAACCTTACGGAAACGTAACCCAAGTTTAATGACTGAGGTCGATCTTGTCAATGCCCGAAATGCAAATCCTGGATTTTTTCAGGACGCGAACAAGAACAACCTTGATAGTTATTTAAAGAAAACTGATGGTGTTCAGCAAATCCAAGGCAGTTACGACGCTAAAAAATACAAAATGATGGAATCGGTGGGGGCGCCGATTAAGTGGCGTCGAAGGCCAAGTTCTGCGTCCGCTCCCATTCCATCACGTAAGAAAATTATATACACAGAAAAGGCGCTTGTCAACCTCCGGGCGGAGCGCGGCAATACGCAGTATCAAACCCAACAACAGCATATCCAGGGCAGTTACGACGCCAT
>WRNQ01000107.1 GCA_009776565.1 Synergistaceae bacterium
CTCAATTTACAATGCACAATTTACAATGCACAATGCACAATTTGTAATGCACAATGCACAATGCACAATTCACAATTTGTAGCGATTAAATGCAAGCTGGGGTAAATTGAACGACCTCTCCGAACTTATTACAAATATCAGGTCAAAGACTGTGGTGGGAATAAACCCGCCGGTCTTTGACTTTGCATGGTTCGATCTTTGGTCAAAGCCGCTTGGATTATTGAATATTCTGGAGTATTTACGCGTTCATAATGATGTCTATCTTATTGATTCCCTGTACGAAGCCAGAACTAAAGCTTTATCGTTTGGCCGGTGGAAGGTTAAAAAGGAAAAAGTCCGGAAACCGGAAGCTTACAGAAATATTCCACGTCACTATTACCGGTTTGGACTTTCCCCCAATGAACTTGAAAACAGGCTCCAAGTGCTACCAAAACCGGATTACATCCTCGTCACGTCAGCTATGACTTACTGGTATGAAGGCGTTTTTGAGACAATAGAATCCGCGAGGAAAGTTTTCCCTGAAGCAACTATTATTCTTGGAGGCGCTTACGCGATACTGTGTCCCGGACATGCCGCAAAAAGCGGCGCTGACTTTATACAATCCGAACCGCTTGATATATCGTCGCCGCATCCCGCTATTGATTTGTACGAAAAACCTGAATACGGAGTTATTATGTCGTCTTATGGCTGCCCGATGAGTTGCCGGTATTGCGCTTCAGGTAAAATTTTCCCATATTTCAGGGAAAGGCCAATAAGAGATGTAATTGAAGATATCCGATTCCAGATTTCAGTTTCCGACGCTCGGAATATAGCTTTTTACGATGATGCTTTGCTGATAAATAAGCGCGACAGGTTTTATCCGCTGTGCGAAGCTATAACAAAAGAATTCCCGCACTTAACGCTTCACACTCCAAACGGGCTTCATGTATCGCAGATAGATGAAGAATGCGCGGAAATGTTGTTCCGCGCGCATTTTCATACAATAAGACTAAGCCTTGAAGGAATAGACAGTTACACCAGGGCGGCGAGCGGTGATAAAACGGGCAAATCAGGCTATGAACTCACGGTCAAAGCGCTCAAGAGCGCCGGATATTCCGACGAGCGGCTCGAAACATATATCCTTGTTGGGCTTCCCGGACAAAATACGGACGATATTTTGCGCTCTGTTGATTATGTAAAATCACTTGGAGGAAAGCCAAAAATAACCGAATTTTCTCCTATTCCCGGCGCCGGGATGTTTGAGCTTGCTTCTAAAAGTTGCCCTGAACTGGAAAACGAACCCCTTTTGCATAACAACACAATTTATGCGCCCTGGGTCTCGGGGTCAATTCCTCCTGACATGATGCAGCGTTTAAAAGACCTTGCAAGGTAGAGAAAGCAATTCTCCACTAAAGTATTGTTTTATCAGAATTCTCCCACGTTGGGATTGAAGGACGACCATGGCAATGGAAAGAGGGCGCTGAAAAACCACTTTTTAAAATCCATAAATTACACTATAAATATATAAATGCGTTATAATCCTAACTATCGAAACGTATTAGGAGGTTTGACATATGACGGAGAGGTATAGTTTTCAGACTGAAGCAAAAGAACTTTTGGAGATGATGATTTATTCGGTTTATTCGAATAAAGACATTTTTTTGCGAGAACTTATATCGAATGCGTCGGACGCATTGGATAAGCGTCGTATTGCCGCGTTGAAAAATGAAGTGCCACCTCAGGAAAAGCCTGAAATCCGTATTGAAAGGGATAAAGATAAACGTATATTGTCAGTAAGCGATAACGGAATCGGGATGAGCCATGACGAACTAGTCTCATTTCTTGGAACAATCGCGAAATCAGGAACGCGCGATTTTATTGATAAGGCAAAAAATAACAAAGAAATGCAGGAAGCCTTTATAGGTCAATTCGGCGTTGGTTTTTACTCTTCGTTCATGGCAGCCGACCGCGTGGAGGTGATATCGAGATACGCGGGAGAAGAAAACGCCTGGCGTTTTGAATCGAGCGGCGACGGGACATTCACCATAGAGAGCGCGGAAAGGGACGAAGCCGGCACTACGGTATCGCTCCACCTTCGCGACATGTCAAAAGAAGAGGGCCATGAAAGCAAGGACTATACCGATGAATGGGTCGTGCGCGAAATAGCGCGTAAATACTCCGACTTCGTTAGTTATCCGATAATAATGAAGGTTACAAAATGGGAGAATGATAAAAGCATCGAAACCGAGACGCCGATAAACACTCAGAAAGCCATATGGTCACGCCCGGAAAGTGAAGTTTCAGAAGAAGAATATGAAGAGTTTTATCGCCATGTATCGCATGATTACCAAAAACCTCTTGCAAAGTTTTGTTTTAGCGCTGAAGGGACGGTCAATTTCAGAGCGCTCATATTCATCCCCGCGTCCGCGCCTTTTTCTATGATAATGGGAGAAAAGGACAGCGGCATACACCTTTATATTAAACGCGTTTTCATAATGGAGGACGCTGAACAATTGATTCCACGATACCTCAGGTTTGTCCGGGGCGTTATTGATTCTGAGGACTTGCCGTTGAACATTTCCCGCGAGATACTGCAGGATGATCCGCGCGCTCGTGTAATAAGGCGCGGAACTATAAGGAAAATTTTCACGTTTTTGAAGAAATTACGCGAGGAAGATAAAACAAAATACGAAAAGTTCTGGGAGTCTTTTGGAGCTATACTAAAAGAGGGAATAGTTCAGGATAGCGATCAGCAGGAGCCTATATTTGAGATTTGCCTTTTCCGTTCTACCAATAGCGATGAGTGGACTACGCTTGACGATTACATCTCGCGCATGAAACCGGATCAAAAGGGAATATATTGGATTGCCGGGCGCAGCGAAAAAGCGCTTCAAGTTTCTCCGCTTCTTGAAAGTTTCAAAAACAGGGGAATGGAAGTTCTGCTTTTGTGCGATCCTATAGATGAATTGGCGATGAATTCGTGGAACAAATACAAAGAAAAAGAGTTTATTTCAGTTTCTTCCGAAGACAGGGAATTGCCTGAGATACCAAAGGAGCTCGAGGAGAAATTTGCACCCCTGACTGAGGCTATGCATAAAATACTTGACAAATCTGTCAGCGCCGTTAAATTATCTTCCCGATTATCTACTTATCCTGTTTGCCTTGTAAGTGAAAATGGCGGAATGTCTTTTCAGATGGAGCAACTCATGCGCGCTATGGGCAGAGGTGCTGAAACGCCAAATATTAAGCGCATCCTTGAAATAAATCCTCATCATCCAATAATTATTTCCCTATTGGAGCAGAAGGATTCCGAAAAATTCGGGAGTTTTGTCGGACTGCTGCATGATCAGGCATTGATCATGGAAGGAGGGCAACTACAGGATGCGGCCGTTTTTTCAAACAGAATTACAGCATTGGTGGAATTTGCTTTGAATCATTTAGAATAGTTTAATAAGGAGGGGATGTCAATGCGGAAAATATATATGGATAACGCCGCCACCACGTTTGTTTTACCCGAAGTAGTGAGTATTATGTCTCAATGGTTAAGCGAATACTACGGTAATCCGTCGTCAATTTACTCTTTATCTGGCAAAAGCCGGGAGGGGATAGCAAAGTCGCGTCAGCAAATCGCGGGAGTTTTAGGCGCCGAAGCCTCAGAAATATTTTTTACCGGAAGCGGCACTGAAGCTGATAATTGGGCTTTAAAAGGCGTGTCGTACACCTTTAAAAGCAAAGGTAATCATATTATAACAACGGCAATAGAACACCATGCGGTTCTTTATACTGCGGAATATCTTGCGAAAACCGGATTTGACGTCACTTTCCTCCCGGTTGACAATATGGGGCGCGTGAGCGTTGAAGATGTAAAGAACGCTATGACGGATAAGACCATATTAGTCTCGGTTATGTTTGCGAACAATGAAATAGGCTCGCTACAGCCAATATCCGAAATAGGCGCGCTTTGCCGCTCGCGGGGCGTGATTTTTCATACGGACGCAGTTCAAGCGGTTGCTCATGTTCCTATTGACGTTAAAGAAATGAATATAGATTTACTGTCGCTTTCGGCGCATAAGTTTCATGGACCTAAGGGCGTTGGGGCTCTTTATATACGTAAAGGGCTTAAATTTGAGAATTTTATCCATGGAGGCGGGCAGGAAAGCGGACACCGGGCAAGTACCGAAAATACGGCAGGTATTGTCGGGCTTGGCGTGGCTGCGGAAATTACTTACGCGGATATGGAAACCGAAATCAAGAGATTAAGCGGTTTGAGAGATAAATTGATTGACGGCGTTATGAAACTTATCCCTCATGCAAAACTGAACGGCGCTCCCGGCGACAAAAGGCTGCCGAATAACGCTAATTTCAGCTTTATAGGCGTAGAAGGAGAAACCCTGCTTCTTGATCTTGACGCCTCAGGCATCTCTGCCTCAACCGGGAGCGCGTGTACCTCCGGTTCATTGGATCCCTCCCACGTTCTTATGGCGATAGGATTATCGCATGAACTGGCGCATGGATCGTTAAGGCTCACTTTAGGAAAACAGAATACTGAAGAGGATATAGATTATATCCTTGACGTACTTCCAAAAATAGTAGCAAAAAGGCGTGACATCTCTCCTCTATGGGATGAGTATCTAAAAGGCTTAACCGCAATATAACTGCGGATGTTAAAGGTGGGATTATTATATGTACAGCGAGAAAATAATGGATCATTTTCAAAACCCGCGCAATGTAGGTGAAATTGAAAACGCGGACGGAGTAGGACAGGCAGGAAATCCGAAATGCGGCGATATAATGAAGATATCTATTAAAGTTGAAAACAACGTGATAACGGATATCAAATTCAAAACCTTCGGGTGCGCTTCAGCTATTGCTTCTTCAAGCATGGCGACGGAGCTTGTTAAAGGAAAAACAGTGGATGAAGCCTGGGAATTAACAAATAAAGCCGTTGCGGATGCGCTTGACGGGCTGCCGCCCGTGAAGATGCACTGTTCTGTATTAGCGGAAGAGGCGATACACAAGGCGATAAATGATTACCGGGCGACGCATGGGCTTGAACCGATTCCGATGAAGGATCACGAGAGCATACATTAGTAATCATTTAAATCCCGGGAGGCCTATTTTGTTAAAAGAGAACGAAATTAAGAAACTAATGTTAGAGTTGGTGAAGATAGACAGTGTTACCGCGTCCCCTGACGGAGAAAAAAGGGCGGGGCTGTTTATTTATGAATGGCTTTCAAAGCTTGATTATTTTGTGAAGTATCCTGAAAAATTAAGCAGAACAGACATCAAGGGGAAGAATTATTTTGCAGTCAGCGCCATTGTTCACGCGGCAAAACCAACGAATCGTACGGTTATCCTGACCGGTCATTTCGATGTGGTCGATGCGGAGGACTGCGGAGCAATCAAAGAATGGGCTTATGACCCCGAAGAATATACAAAACGCATAGCTGATATTAAGATAAACGACGAAGCTCGCAACGATCTTGAAAGCGGCCGTTACCTGTTTGGGCGCGGAGTGGCGGATATGAAGCTCGGATTAGCAATTGAAATGAACCTGCTAAAACAGTTTTCGGAGGACACAGGTTTGTATGACGCTAACATAATGTTCCTGGCGGTTCCCGATGAGGAAGGGGATTCTTATGGGATGCGCGCTGCAGTGGAACCATTATGCCGCATGCAGGAGAAAGGGTGCGAGTTCGTGGTTTACCTGAATACCGAACCTTCTTTTGTGGACGGGGAGCATAAGAACTCTCCGGCTATCTATAACGGAACGATAGGGAAGATGATGCCTTTTTACATGTGTGTTGGTAAGGAAACTCATGTGGGGAAATATTCCGAAGGGTTAAACTCGCTTTTAATAGCTTCTTACCTGAACATAATATCCGAAGGCAGAGACAAGAGGACAGCGTGCCTTTATATGCGCGACCAAAGGCGNAGTTATGCGGTAACTTTGCCTGAACGCACAGCGATGTATTTTAATCATCTTTTCCTGCTTTCAAGTAATACAACTCCCGCAGCTCTTATCGAGGTGATGAAAGCGGATGCAAAAGCCGCGTTAACGCG